>SHMW01000009.1:6882-92116 GCA_008080735.1 Promethearchaeota archaeon | reverse complement strand
TTTTAATTAATTCATTATATCTCATATGTCTAAGGTTTATCGATCTTTACAAAATTTCCGCGACCGAGTCAGCGCTAGTTTAACTGTTAAAAAACGAAATATATTATTTTTTCTCGCGGTTTTTTTAGTTGTTCTAATCGCGATATTAATTCGACTCTCCCCTATTATTCATGATAATCGCTTGATAAAAGCTTTCGATCCATGGATTCAATATTATAATGCGGAATTTTTGTCAACTCATTCGATCTATGATTATTTCCACTGGTTTGATTATAAAAGTTGGTATCCTGAAGGAATAGCGAGATACACCCTAAGACCAGGATTAACTTTTACCATTGTTGGAGTTTATAATATTTTCCATTTTCTTGGCTTTCCAATCTCTTTATATGATCTATGCTATTTCTTTCCTGCAATAATGGGGGGACTCACTGTATTAGCTATGTACTTTCTGGGGAAAGAAGTATTGGATCGTAGATGTGGATTATTTGCAGCCTTTTTTTTGACGTTTAGTCCGGGACATATGCAGAGAACAGTTGCGGGTTTCTTCGATAACGAAACTATTGGAGTCTTTGCAGTTCTTATGACATTTTTATTTTTTTTAAAAGCGATCCGTACTGGGAGAATAACTTATTCAATATTGGGTGGTGTTTTTTCTGGTTATTTAGGATTATCTTGGGGTGGGTATCAATATGTTTTTTACATAATTCCAATCGTTGTATTTTTCTTAATATTACTAAATAAATATAATGCGAATGTGCTTATTGCATATGCTGGAGTTCAAGGCACTGGTCTATTTATATCCGCATTATTTGTAAATTTTAAATTCGATGATCTTTTTACAAGTATCGATATTGGAGGACTGATTCTATTTACGGGCTTACTTATCATATATCATATCTTATACACACAAAGGAACGAAAGGCCCAAATTATATAATAGTATTATGAATTTGATAAAATGGGGGGTTATTCCCGCTGCTATTGTGTTAGCAGTGATAATTTACACCGTACCAGATATAATACCTTTTGGATTTGGTACTAAATTTCAAAGTATTCTTAATCCGCTTATTCGAAATCAAGTTGCGTTTGTAGCCAGCGTTGCGGAGCATACACCAAGTACGTGGAGTAGTATTTACTATAATATTTTAATCCCGTTAATGATACTACCATTGGGTATATATTTTTGTTTTAAGCGCTATATTGCCGCCGATATTTTTATGATTGTGTTTCTCATTACAATTTTTTATTTTACGGGTAGTATGGTGAGGATTATCTTACTTTTTGCCCCTGCGGCCGCCCTTCTTGGTGCTTATGGCCTAGTAAATATTCTAAAAATATTCGGAAGCTTTTATAAGGAGCAGAAGGTTGAGATTCGCAGAAGAAGGAAAAAGCTTTTACGTAGAAGAAAAACTATTGGGAAAGGTGAAATATATGCGGTATACTTTTTAGTTGGATTTTTATGTATTTCACAAGTAGTCCATGCGACAGATTTAGCAACCTCACAATTATCATATTCTCAACTTGTCCCTGGAGGGGTTCTCCACGACTGGGAAGATTCTCTAACTTGGATGAGAACTAATTTACCAGGAGAGACTGTTGTCGTAAGCTGGTGGGATTATGGCTATTGGTTGACTCCGATAGGGAATGTAACCACAGTTAATGATAACTCAAATATTAGGGTTTGGAAAGATGGAATGACCGGAATCGCTCTAATGCAGACTGATGAGATTTATAGTGCTCAAATGTTAAAAGAACTCCATGCGGAATATGTATTAGTGTATTTTGGATATTTTTATGATGGTTTAGGTGGAGATGAGGGTAAATGGCAATGGATGGTTCGAATACCAAATAATCACTATGAAACATATATCAAAAAGGGATTAGTGCAAGATAATTGGGCAGAGAATTCTGTGTTTTTAGAAAGCGATTATGTGAATCAGACAGACGGTAAGTATAAGGATAAATGGTTCCAATCAACTCTGGTTAGGCTCCTGACGTGGGGGGTTCCAACCTCAGATCCTTCAGACACTTATCCAGAGGGGTCACTTATTCAACATTATATCTCTACGATATCTAATAATAGGGATAACGATGGAGATACCTGGAAATCGGAAATAGAAAAAATTAACCATCAAGCTTCTCAAATCTTTTCAGTGGAGCATTTCTCGAGTAATGGCTTAGTAAAATTGTTTAAAGTTGACTATACTCCTTTAGAATCTAAATTTAGAATAGATGAACCTAAGATCTTTGACACAGGGTATGGAACATTCAAGCTGGAAAATATTGGCTCCGAAGAATTAGAAATCACTAATGTGTCTGTCAATGGTGTACCTAAAAATTTTACTATGGGCTCGTCGATCAATGATAATATCATCTCTGAGGATGAAGAAGATATCGTCTGGATCGATACTGGATCTGGATTTGAAGTGGATGATACCGTGAACATTACGGTAACAGCTATAGGAGGGGGAACATATACCTTTTCCAATTCAACCAGTAATTTCTTCGTGAGAGAAGCTGAAGAGGGAGCTGTAAGAATAAATAGAGAAAATAGTCAATTGATCTATGATCAAACAACTGATCAAAGTGAAGCTTATATCGAAGTTGAGAATATTGGCGATAGCCCCGTAGTTCTTGATGATTTCTATGTTAATTCTATTGGTAATACATTCTCGACAGTTGAATTTCTCAGCGGTTCATCTATTCTTGAGCCTGGGCAATCTGCCAGAGTAAAACTATCAGACCCTTCGATATCATTTTCAGACCCTGTAGAAGGAATCAGGGAATTAGGAATAATCACGCGTAATGGAATAAAAGACGAAACTATCTTTACAGCTAATCGTATAATTGAAGATGAGGAATATGGGTTGATAATATCCCCGCAATCACGATATAGTGCTCCAGAGTTATTAAGTCAAACTAATCTCTCTACAAGAATATTTATTAATTCTACTGAATCGGCGTCTGCCTATTTAAATAATGATGGTACAGTGTCAATTACTTTTGAATTAAAAAATACCGGAAACCGTGGATTCTATCTCAGCTCCATAGATATATTTGAAGGCAATTTTCCGGATATAGATACCATTCCGGAAAGCGATTATAACTTCACTCATGATTTTGACTATATTCTGCCCAATGAACAAGTTGGCATAGTAATTAATATAAGTTCAGGCTATTTTGGTTTGAATGATGAGATTGGGGTTAGACCCATTGGTGTATATGAAGGCACAGTTGCGTCAGATATAGGATTTTTCCATTTAATGAATAAAACCGCCGATTTGTCAATATTGGACGAGATAAATGGCTATGATACAACCTATATCAATAATAATTCATTAGGTCAAGTGCTCATTAAGAATGTGGGAAATGGAACACTCAATTTGAACTTAACTAGTCAAGATCTTATATCATTTGATAATGAATCTTTGGGCGTAGAAAATATCTCTCTTACATACGGTACTTCTACATTAGGACCCCAAGATGTAGCTATCTTGTCATTTGCTGTCAATCAGACACTAATAATAGGTACGGAATTAGAAATTATTGTGAAAACTGAAGAAGGGATATTCGATAGCTATATATTGTCCGTTATAAGCGACGAAACCTAAATTTTTTTATTTATAGAAAAAATCATACTCTATCTCCTTTTAAATACACTACTCCTAAAATATTACCATAAAAAACATAAGATTGTGATTCTTATTTTAACTGTAGTTAATAATGAAGTAATTTTTTAAAAAAGTATACAAGATATCATAAAGCAATGAGTTCAGAATTTAATTTAGAGTCCGAATTTGAACCCAAAGGTGACCAACCAAAAGCAATTGAGACACTTGCTAAAAATATCAATAATGGAAAAAGATTTCAGACTCTCTTAGGAGCAACCGGAACGGGAAAATCTTTTACAATCGCTAATGTAATTCAAGAGATCCAAAAACCCACATTAGTGATGGCTCCAAATAAGACCTTAGCAGCTCAATTATACCAGGAATTAAAACAATTCTTTCCTGATAATGCGGTTCACTATTTCGTCTCATATTATGATTATTATCAGCCAGAAGCTTATATTCCTACCACCGCAATGTATATTGAGAAGGATTTCAGTGTAAATGAAGAGATAGAACGATTAAGGTTAGCTGCAACTCATGCCGTGCGTACGAGAAAAGATGTAATTGTTGTAGCTACAGTTTCATGTATTTATGGGATTGGAAACCCAGAAGTATGGACAAATGTCGCCTTAAGCTTGGAAGTAGGGCAAAAGATCGATAGAAGGGAAATTATTGATCGCCTTATTAAAATGAATTACGAACGGAAGAATGTTGATTTTCGACCAGGAATTTTGCGAGTAAAAGGTGATGTAATAGATGTATTTCCCGCTTATCTAGAAACTGGGATACGTATCTCGTTATTTGGAGAGGAAATCGAATCAATTACAGAGATTCATCCCGTGTCTTATAATAAGATAAAAGAAATACCGAATATTCGTATATTTCCCGCCACTCATTTCATTATACCCGATGAGAACAAACAACAGGCTCTAATCTCTATTGAAGCAGAATTGGAAGAACACCTTGAAAAATTCAGAGAAGAGGGAAAATATGCCGAGGCTCAAAGAATAGAACAGAGAGTCAAATTTGATCTTGAGATGATGCGTGAAATGGGGTACTGTAAAGGGATTGAAAATTACTCACGACATTTAGATGGTAGGGATCCCGGAACCCCTCCCATGTGTTTAATTGATTATTTTCCCGAAGATTTCTTAATTGTGGTGGACGAATCGCACATTTCCATCCCCCAGATTCATGGAATGATAGGTGGAGATAGGTCGAGAAAAAAGAATCTCGTAGAATATGGATGGAGATTACCGAGCGCTTTTGATAATCGCCCCTTAACTTTTGATGAATGGAAGAGTAAAATAGAATATATAATTTTTATGAGTGCGACTCCGGGGGATTGGGAATTAAAAAAGAGCGGTGGAATATCTGCGGAACAAATTATTCGTCCGACTGGGTTAATTGATCCCGCTGTAGAAGTAAGATCTGCAGAAAATCAAATTGATAATCTTTTAGCAGAAATTCGAAAAGTAATATCTAACAATGGAAGGATATTAATCACCACACTCACAAAGCGTATGGCAGAAGACATCGCCGAATACTATTCAGAATTGGGAATAAAAATAGCATATTTACATAGTGAAGTTGATACTGTCGAACGTTTTGAAATCCTACGAAAATTGCGTGATGGGACGTATGATGCGATAGTGGGAATCAACTTATTAAGAGAAGGGCTAGATCTTCCCGAAGTACAACTAGTTGCTATTTTAGATGCCGATAAATTAGGATTCTTACGAGACGAGCGATCCTTAATCCAAACAATTGGGAGAGCCTCAAGAAACGTGAATGGAAGAGCAATCTTATATGGAGATAGAATCACCAAAGCAATGAAAGAAGCGATTGAAGAAACAAATAGAAGAAGAAGAAAACAAACAAAATTTAATGAGACACATAATATCACCCCTCAAACCATCAAGAAAAATATTTTGCGTTCCCTTTCGGAAGAAAAAGAAACCAAAGAAAAAGAAGCTAAACGTTTAAAGAAATCTATAGAACATAAAATAGAAGAGATGGGAGATATGGATGTTATACTACAATATTTAGAGAATAAAATGTATTTAGCTGCAAAAGAATTACGATTTGAGGATGCTGCATATTTAAGAGACAAAATCAAGGATATGAAAAAAACTTATAAAATTAAGATATAAAATTTTTCTAAATTTACCGATTAAAGGGATTGTATAAATGGAAAACAGCCACATTGGATTTCAGCAGATATAATTCAAGAATATACAGAAAAAGTTAAGAAATCTGGGCGATAGAATATCAATCATTCTAACCGATAATTTTAAAGAGAAGATTGATAAGTTAAGAGAGGTATTCAATGAAGAGCAATCTTCTAATTTTTGATCCAAAAGAATTAGTTTAGGATCTGCTAGGTTTTATTAAATAGGTTGAGCCTACAATAAAAAGAAATTTAAAGAATATGTATTTTTCAGATGGCGGAGAAAACACAGCTTTATTATATGATATTAAGGTTATGGTCAAATTTCTTAGATATTTTTAAATTATGCCTATTAATTTAATGTTTTATTTTTCTTAAGAGTTAATTTTATTGTTTTTATTATATTTGGTTTACTAAATAGTTTTAACCCATTATGCAAAAAGATATTGTAATAAAAGGAGCACGACAACATAACCTAAAAAACATCGATGTAGAAATCCCTCGAAATAAATTAGTAATCATCACGGGGATAAGTGGAAGTGGAAAATCTTCTTTAGCTATGGACACCCTTTATGCAGAGGGCCAGAGGAGATTTCTAGAGTCCCTATCGAGCTATGCGAGGCAATTTCTAGGTGAAATGGATAAGCCGGACGTAGATAGTATAGAAGGGTTAAGCCCAGCGATAGCTATAGAACAGAAACCCTTATCTAAAAATCCTAGAAGCACAGTTGGAACGGTTACAGAAATTTATGATTACTTTCGCCTTCTTTATGCTAACGCGGGCACACCACATTGTCCAAACTGCGGAAAGGAGATTAAACCGCAGACACCTCAACAGATTATTGAACAAGTTTCGAATTCTATTGAGGAGGGTGAAAAGTTCATTATCAAATCACCAGTTATTCGGGATAGAAAGGGTGAATATAAAGATCTGATAGAAGATCTGAAGAAACAAGGATTTTTTAGAGTTGACATAGATGGAATTCAATATACTCTAGATGAAAATATTGAAATGGACAAAAACATCAAACATAACATCAATGTAATCGTTGATAGATTGGTAATGAAAGATGATATACGTACAAGGTTGGCGGATTCAATAGAGACGGCATTGAATTTATCCGAGGGAATAATTAATATTGAGGTTGTTGGAAAGGGTGAGCAAAGATATTCAGAGCATTACGCGTGTATAGATTGTGGAATTTCTATCCCTCCCCTCGATCATAAAATGTTTTCGTTTAATATTCCACATGGAAGTTGTAAACGATGTAATGGTTTAGGCTCCGTAATGGAATTTGACTACCGATTGATATTGGGAGATGATTTATCCGTTCCCTTAATAGAGAGCAGAATAAGAAATATCCCGGGCTTTAAAACTTTATCCAGCTATTCTTGGCAAATGTTGAGAGAGGTTGCTAATCATTATGAGTTTGATACTGAGGGATCCTCCATCAAAGAAATCCCACCCGAGAAAATCAGTAAGCTATTATACGGTACGGGTGAAGAGAGTATTCATTTCAAATTTCAAAAAGAAGATGTGAATAATCGATATTCTAAGTATGAGAATCGATCTTCATATGAATTCGTAAAACCTTTTGAGGGTATTATTCCAATGCTTCATCGCAGGTACATGGAAACTAACTCCGACAGAGGAAGAGAAATCTATGAACAATTTATGGATAGAGTACCGTGTCCTAAATGTGAAGGAGAACGGTTGAAACCAGAAAGTAGAGCCGTGACAATTCAAGACTTAAATATTGCAGAACTCACTGAATTGCCAGTAAAAGATGAATTAGAATTCTTTAAAAATTTACAATTAGACGAAACTGAGCAAAAAATCGTAAAGGAAGTATTGAAAGAAATTAAAAGTCGTTTATCGTTTTTGAAGAATGTTGGACTCGACTATATTTCTCTTAGTCGAAGATCTGATACTTTATCAGTTGGAGAGGCTGAGAGAATACGATTAGCAACTCAATTAGGGTCCAGTTTAGTTGGTGTGTTATATGTATTGGATGAACCTAGTGTTGGATTACATCAGAGAGATATTACCCGTTTAATCAATATGCTCAAAAAATTACGAGATTTAGGTAATACCGTGGTTGTTGTTGAACATGACGAAGAAATTATAAGAAGTGCAGATCATATTATAGATTTAGGGCCATTAGCAGGTGAGAAAGGTGGTGAGATTGCCGCAGAAGGAGACTTGGAGACGATTCTATCCAAAAATACTTCACTCACAGCTCAGTATCTTTCTGGAAAGAAGAAAATTACATTACCAAATAAAAGACGAGTATTTGAAGAATTTTTGGAGATCAATGGTGTAAGGGAACATAATCTCAAGAATATATCCGCAAAAATTCCAATTGGGGTATTTACTTGTGTAACTGGTGTTTCTGGAGCCGGGAAAACAAGTCTCATTGTGGATTGTTTGTATAAAGGTATGAAAAATCTGGTAAATACAAGAAGTTCAAAAGTTATTACAGGAGATTTTGATAAGATTATTAACTACAAGAAAGTAGATAAAATCATTAATATTGATCAGAGTCCTATCGGAAAAACACCCCGATCCGTGCCATCAACCTACACGAAGGCTTTTAACTATATTAGAAGGTATTTCGCATCTCTTCCAGAAGCAAAAGCACGAGGTTATAAGAAGGGGAGATTCTCATTCAATACTAAGGAAGGTAGATGTAAAAAATGTATCGGGAGAGGATATATCTTGAAAGAGATGTATTTCTTACCCGATGTGTATATTAAATGCGATTTATGTAATGGACGACGATATAATGCGGAAACTCTCGAAATAAGATATAAAGGAAAGAATATCGCAGATGTTTTGGATATGACCTTTACTCAAGCATTAGAGTTTTTTGATAGTTTTCCAAATTTAAAACGGACTTTGAAAACCGTGGTGGATGTAGGATTAGGATATCTGGAATTAGGTCAACCGTCAACTACCTTAAGTGGGGGTGAATCTCAGCGACTTAAGATCGCCCGGCAATTAAGGAAACGTAGTACGGGAAATACACTTTATATTCTTGACGAACCTACAACAGGACTCCATTACCACGATATCAAATATCTATTGAATGTATTACAACGTTTGGTTGATAAAGGAAATACGGTGGTTGTTATAGAGCATAACATGGAAATTATCAAGTCTTCTGATTATATCATTGATTTAGGCCCCGAGGGGGGAGAAAATGGGGGAAAAATAATTGCTATGGGATCTCCTGAAGAACTTATTCACCATAAAAACTCATATACAGGTCAATATCTTAAGAAATATTTGGAAAGGTAAATAAAAAGATAATATAGAATTATAAATTATGAGCTAAAATCCTTTCCAAAACTTTTTTACAGGATCTTCGAGAGCATCTTCAATAAATTCATCAAAGTCAGAGAATAGATTAATATCATCATCCCATTGATCTTTTTTCTTCATCTGTGGATATTTTGAAAAAAATCTATCTGAAATTTTTTCTAATTCACTAATCACAATATTTTTGTTGGTTTTCTTTGGCGAAGTAGCAATAAATAGAAGGTTATTTTGTTTTAACAGAATAAATTGTTTATTACTCAGTTCAAAATTCGTTAATCCTCCATCAGAAACCTCTTCGGCGAATGAATTGATAGCGCTTAATAAAGCACCAAATAATTGAGTTTCTACCTTAGGATTGTATACTCGACTAAATAAAACAATACCATCATTGGTAATAATCCATAAATCATGCAATATTTTGGCCAAACCACTCAATCCCTTGTATAATGTTTTTCAATAGAGTTATATTATTGTAATAACCATTCTTTAAACTTAGAAGGCAGAAAAAACCCTAAATAATATTCAATCGCCCCAGTTATCAATATTAGTCGCGTAAGTATCAGAATCACTGGTATAAGAGGTAATAAAGCATCCATTAACGCTCCGATACAGAATGAAATCCACGCAGCAAAAAGAAATCTCCCTTTCCACTTTATTTCAGGATCTTCTAATTTCATGGATTGCATTGCAAAATAGACTCCAGATAACACAAATGAAAAGATCGCTATGATAATAAATATTCGAATAACATCACCATGACTCGAATTGAATGGAAATTCAAAGCTTCCAACAAAATCCGGATTTGTGAATAGAAAGACAAAAATTAAAACTTCCCATAGGATACAAAACGGAACATAAATCAATAATAACTTTTTCTTTAGATAGGGATTAACCATTTCTGAAAATGAATATACCCAACACACCAATCCTGGAGGTACAAATATATTGGCAATTAATAAATACGGAATATATGTTATGGGAAAGGAAAAAATCCCGTACGAGATCAATTGCACAGCGACTCCCCACCAAGCACTCGACACAAAAATATATGATAATCCTACAGTGATTAATTCTTTTCGATCTAATTCTTTTGCTTTGAAAATAATACGGACTCCAATGAATATCGCAATAGCAACCCATATAAAACCTAAGAATCCTTCTAATAATTGTGTAGTACCGAGATCTGTCATTGTAAAGTATAAAAAAATTTTGATTTATAAATATTGATCAATTATAATGTAAACTATAAATGATAGAATTTAAAATTATATTAAAGGTATTCCTAATAATCATATATTATATCGGAACTAAAATCCAAAAAATTCTAATGAGAATATTCATTTTCTAAATAGAATATTACCATTAATCACTAATAATATTATATAACGTGAAAATCAATGACTGAAGAGAAGGAGAAGCCCATAAGGGCTCCGATAGCGTGTATTCTGGGCCATATAGACCACGGAAAGACGTCCTTGCTCGATTACATCCGCGGTACTGTAGTACAACAGAGAGAAGCCGCGGGAATTACTCAACATATTGGAGCTTCTTTCTTTCCGATTGATGATCTTAAAGAATTCCTCGTGAAATCTAAGAAAGAATTTTCGCAGAGAAAGCTCAAATTACCGGGGCTATTAATAGTTGATACTCCAGGTCATGCCGCATTTATGAATTTACGCAAGCGCGGAGGTGCAGTTGCCGATATCGCAATATTAGTCGTAGATGTAATGTCTGGGACTCAACCAATTACGTGGGAATCTGTAAGAATCTTGCGTGAGAGAAAAACTCCGTTTGTTATAGCTGCAAATAAAATAGATAGAATACCGGGATGGAAATCTCAAAAAGATGCCGATTTTTTAGACACTTATCAAAAACAGAAACAACACGTCAAAGATTACCTGAATGAAACAATATATCGTATGATGGGGGATTTCCTTGAAGAAGGATACAAAGGAATTGATAGATATGACAAGATCAAAGATTTTACTAGGAAGATTGCCATTGTTCCCACAAGCGCAAAAACCGGTGAGGGGATAAGTACATTATTGATGGTATTAATGGGTTTAGTACAACAATATTTAACTGAAAATTTACAATTCTCTGAGGGAAATGCTATAGGGGTTGTCCTCGAGGTTAAAAAAGAGCGCGGATACGGAAAAACCATGGATGTGTTAATCTATAATGGAATACTTCATAAAGGTGATGAGTTTGTTGTTGGGGGATTAAATGAACCAATTAAATCGAAGGTGCGAGCATTACTCACTCCGAAACCGATGGATGAAATTAGAGATCCACGTCAAAAATTTGATTCTGTAGAGATGGTCAGTGCAGCTGCTGGAATTAAGATATTAGCTCCCGATATTGACGAGGTTGTTGCGGGTTCTCCTTTTAAGAGTTTTACAGAAACCGAGGAAGAAGAGCAAGTGTATAATGAGATAGAAGAGGAGGTTGAGCGGATTAAGATTCATACGGATAAAGCGGGAGTTGTGCTGAAAGCGGATACTTTAGGTTCACTTGAAGCTTTAGAAAATCACTTTTCAAAAAGCGGTGTGAATATAAGTGTTGCTGATGTAGGGCCAATAAAAAAAGAAGATATTTTAAATGCGAACATTGTAAAAGATTTTGATCCTTATTCTGCTGTGGTTTTGGGATTTAATGTTCCCGTATTGCCCGAAGCCCAAGAACAAGCAAATAAAGATAATATTAGAATTTTCACAAATAATGTGATTTATCGATTATTAGATGATTATCTCGAATATTCTGAAACAAGGAAAGCAGAAGATACTGCTCAAGAACTTGGGGAACTAATTTTACCCGCCAAAATCAAAATGTTCCCGCAATATGTTTTTCGCAACTCTGATCCCGCAGTATTTGGAGTAAACGTAGAGGCGGGAACAGTTCAACCAAAAGTACCATTGATTACAGATTATGGAAAGAAGGTTGGACGAGTTCATCAATTACAAGATAAGGGACAAAATATCGATAAAGCGGAGAAAGATGCGGAAGTGGCAATTTCAGTCAGAGGGATAGAGATAGGTCGCGATATAGATAAAGATGAGACGTTATACGTTAAAGTACCCGAATCACACGTACGACAATTAATATCAAAGTTTTTAAACGACCTAAGAACAGACCAAAAGGATGCATTAAGAGAATATATCCAACTTATGAGAGAAATTGAACATCCATGGTGGGGAATGTAAGGCTTTTTTGAATCTTTTTCTAATATATATTCATTCCCCCAAAAATTTGGATTAATTAATCTAAACTTTCTCTGGTTTTTATTAATAGGGAAAACAAATCATTTATCTAAATAATGATTATATACATTAATCTTACTTCCTATAAACGTAAGCAAGAGCCTATTTAATTCAAACTACTAAAATGACCCCGATTGAAGATATTTTTGATGAAATTTTGGAACAAATAAGACCTACAAAGGAAGAAATAGATTTAATAGATAAAATAGTCCAAAAACTTTCAAGTTTAATTCGTCAAAAAGCAGAAGAGTTAAATATAGATTATAGAGATATCGAACCTCAAGGATCGACGGGGATAAAACAAACTCAATTAAGAGACGATTTCGACATAGATCTTTTTATTGGACTGGATTATACAGCCTTTGAAAAACAATACGACAATTTAGATACGCGCAACTTAAAAAAAAAAATAAAAGAGAAGTTTTTATGGTATTGCAACAACTGGATAATTGAATCCTTAGCCCCCTCTGAATTTAAAAATCCGACACTTCTATATGCAGAACATCCATATGTACAAGTAAAATATAAAAAAAAGGATATTACGATACAAGTCGACATAGTCCTTTATTTTGATTTAGAGCGAGAATATATCAGAGAAAATGGACCTATTACTGCGGTTGATAGATCCCCTTGGCATGGCAAATTTGTTCAAAAAGAATTAAGTACAGCCCAAAAGGACGATGTAAGACTTCTGAAGCAATTTTTTAAAGCGTGTCATAGTTATGGCGATAAAAGCGCATTGGGGAGGGTAGGTTTTATTGGATATAGCGCAGAATTACTGATATATCATTTTGGAGATCTTATTAGAGTTTTTGAAAATTTTAATGCGCTTGAAATGACCCCTCTTGATTATTATGGGAGAACTAAAGAAGAATTAAATGAAATTGATCATTTTCACAACGATTTTCTCATAATCATTGACCCTATTGATAAGTTTAGAAATGTCGCCTCGGCCATCTCACAAAAAGCTTATAGATATTGTAATTCCCAAGTTCTCAAATTCTTAAAAAATCCTTCTAAAAAATTTTTTCGAATTGAAGAGATCCCATTATTTAAGCCTGCAGACACCCCAAGATTAACAGAAAGATTATTTATCGTGGAATCAAAAGATATAAAATCTGATATACACTACACAGAAACGCGAGATAAGCTATACTCTTTAGGAGATTTTTTAGTCACCCATGGTGAAAAAGAATATACACATGAAAAACGATTTGGAAAAATTTTTTTTGAAGTCTTTTTCAAAGTTCCTAAAAGAGAATATAATATCGCTTTATATTGCCAAAATCCTCAGATAAATCCTACTTATGAAAGAAGGGGTCCACCCTCGAAAGCAGAAAAACATGTGAGAAAATTCAAAATGAAAAATCCTAATTATTTTGAAAAAAATGGATATTTATGGACTGAGACAAAAAGAGATTACCACAGATTTGATAAGTTCTTATCAGATACAATACAAAAAAGAATTCCAGAAAACCTAGATATCGTTAATATATCCAATTCAAAATATGCTAAAACAAAATCAGGGCGCAAAACACTGTATATATTGAAGAATATGGTATTACCCTTTTGCTCAGAATACTGAATTAAAATCTTGTCCACTTTAATAGTTTTTAATACTTTCTTAATTGATTGCTACACACTAATGTGTAGCACTTAAATATCATTTTATGTTATGTTACTTAATTATAAAAATAGAAAAATTTTGATCATGAGTGAAAACAAGAACTTGAAAGAAGAATATGTTCCCTTAAAAAGCCGAATCTCAGTATCGGGTGCGGATGGAATTGTAGCATTTGCTCAAACAATAATCGGAGGCGGAACTTTAACGTATTATTTCACCACTACAAGAGGTTTGGATCCCATCTATTCTGTAATTGTGCTGAGTCTATTCGGGTTTTGGAATATTATAAATGATCCAATTTTTGGGTCGATTAGTGATAGAACTAGACATAAGCTTGGTCGAAGGATTCCCTATATTCGGTATGGTGGTCCAATTTTAGGGCTTTCCTACATTTTATGTTGGCTTCCCATCCCGGGCACAGAAAGTAATCAATTGATAATGTTTTTCCAATTTCTCATTACTTTATTTCTGTATGATACCCTATATACCGCAGTTGCGACCAGTCTATATGTGATGCCCTATGAAATGGCGGTTTCAAATAAAGCTAGAGGCACCATCTTCATTTGGAAGGTAATATTCAGTGTGTTCGCTATGGCAACCCCGTTGTTTATTTTACCAGCGCTTAAACCCAGCTCAAGTGGAGATCTTACGTTTTACATACTATTCCATATCATCTTGGGGATTGCAGTAGGCGCCATCGTCTTTCTAAGTACATTTTTCTACGAAGAAAAAGTACACCAACGCCAAGAAGAACCTGTTCCATTTATTGATTCTTTGAAAAAGACACTGACCAATAAATCTTTCCTTATCTTCGAAATAATTAGCTTTACCATCATATATGTCCAAAGCGGTTTGATGTTTGGTCTCTTCTACTATACAGATGAATTAGAAACTAATTTTCTCGCCTTGATCTTAATGTTGATAGTTGGAGTATTTGTGGGTGTTTATCTCTTTATCATTAAAGGACATGAGTTTGGTGTAAAAAAATCGATGCAAATAATGTTGGCAAGCTTTTCTGCTGGATGTTTCCTCATCTTAATCTTAGGAAGGTTTTTAATTCCTACGATGATAGGTTTTATTGGGATCGGGATGGGACTCTGCGGTGGGCTCTACCTCATTCCCATGATGAATGGTGATGTAATTGATTACGATGAGAGCGTATCTGGTGAACGGCGAGAAGGAATGTATGCCGGAGTCAATAGTTTTGTAACTAAATATGCCATCAACCTTGCTCAGAGCGCTTTTCTCCTCATCATAGGAGCATTTGGCTATATCTCCACTGAAAGCATGGTGGGTAACCAAGATTCTTTGGCTGAAACCGGCATTATAATTGGATGGATGCTTATCCCTGCGCTTTTACTTTTTGTCTGTTTTATTGCCATGTATTGGTATCCGTTAGATGGACCGGAATGGCAAGGTACAAAACAAAAATTAGCTCAAATCCATGAAGCTAAAGAGAAAGCTAGATTAGAAGAATTGGGCATTAAGTACGAGGAATAACCATATATAAATAATTTCATATTTTTTTCTTTTTTTGAGTTTATTGACTTTTTTATTCATCTGAAGAGATTAAATACCATTAGTGTGTACATGAATTTTGCGACCAAAAAACAATTTTAAATAGAGTAGATTCTATGAACATTATAATATAACACATATATGGATAATTAAAATTTTGAAAAAAGATAAAGATAGAAAATTAAAGGAAAAATATGGGATTGAGACGGGGTATTTTAAAAATAGATTACCATACGCACGTATGGGCAACAAATCAGAAATTCTCATCGAAATTGAAGCATTATCATTCATACATAAACCCCCGTCTGGGATGATGCTGAAGGAATTCATAAAGTCGGGTAAATTGCTCACTGAAGACTTCACTTATTATCTTATCGGACGCTGACCAAATTTACCCGAAGGGTATCTGTTTGATAAAATGGCTGAAGATTATGCCGATTTGATACGCAAAACATTTAATTTTCCAGTAAATATCATGGGTACTTCTACAGGAGGACAAATCGCTCAATATTTAGCGGCTGATCATCCTGACGTTGTTAAGAAACTTATACTCATTTCTACTGCATATCGACTGAGCGAAGAAGGAGCGAAAATCGAAAAAAAGGCGGCAGACTATTTTAAACAAGCGAAATACGGTAAATCGATGACGGCGATCACTGATATGGTCTATAGTACACGATTTTTGAAGGCTATAGTGAATCCATTAATTTTATTGTTTGGAAGAAAATTCATAGGAGATGTTGAGTATCCGAATGACTTTCTCAATGAAATTCAGGGAGATAGAGAAATGAATTTTATAAATCGGTTGAAAGATATTAAGGCATCTACATTAGTTTTAAGCGGAGCACAAGATATAGGATATACCGCTGAGGATGTAAAAAAAACCGCTGAGGGTATACCGAATGCACAATTGAAACTTTATGAGAACTATGGTCATAACCTCTTTATGCGAAATAGAAAAGAAGTGATAATAGATATGCTAGATTTCTTAAGTGGGTAATATCCTAAATCCATTTGTTTCATATATAATCTTAGTTATGCTGATTTGGTTTCAAATCCACTCAAAAAATTATTTAACTATAAATTTTCCTAGTTAGCATTTAGATATTCTTCCATTTTTTTAATCTTTAACTTATAAATAGAATTCCAATCATCAAATTCTTGTTGTGTAAGGAGATGAAAATCAAATGGATGGACGTAAGGTAATTTGGCTCCCTTTTCGATTCTTACAATTATTCCTGCTCGTTCCATCTGACTTTTTGGAACTTCGGCAATGATTAATATATCAACATCACTTCCCGCTACTAGTTTGTTTTCGAGAATGCTGCCAAATAAGAAGCTCTGTGCCTCGGGCAAAATTTTTTTAATATGAGTGTTGATTCTTTTTAAATATTTTCTATTGTTTTTGATCATTTCATTTCTTTTTTTTATCACTTCTAATGCTTCCAACAAGTTTTTTCACCTCATTTACAATCTTTAACGCATCTTCTGCGTCTTTTTCATCATAACTAATAGTAAAATAACGTGCATTGAAATAGGCAGCTTCTAAAAATCTCAATTTTTGTCTATTATATTTAAAACGCTCATTTTTAGTTATGTTGTACAGCGTACTAAATAACTCTTTTATTGAATGAGTTTTTGGAAAATCTCCTGTTTTTTCTAAAATAATTGCTTTCAAATAAAGTTGGGCAGATTGTTCCGCCATAAAACATGTAAGATCCCAATCACTGTCCTGAAATCTCTCTTGGGCTCCTTTTAAGAAATTTTCCGCTCGTTCAAAGAATAAATCAACTTTTTCTTTACTTTTCATTGATTAATATTTTGTTCCTTCTATAAATATAGAAATTTCTCTCAATATTAATAATTTCGATTATTATTTTGTTGGAAATTTCTAAGTAGAAACTTTTTAACGGAAAACTATTTAAAATATTTATCTGGTGAACACTTAAATGAGCGATATAACGGAATATCTTCTAAATCATTCTGATTCGACTGTAGTAAAAGTACGCTTTAACGACACAGATGCCATGGGAATTGTCCATTTCATGAACTATATGATGTATTTTGATGATGGTTTTGTCAGTTTTATGAATTCTCTGGGTACCTCCCGAAAGGTTGAGGAATTGATTCATCAGAAAATTGCGCTGGGAGTAAAACATGTGGAAGTTTCTTATGAAGGATCCGCTCGTTTTGGCGACTATATTCTTGTAGAGACAACTCTTGAGGAATTAGGATCCAAATCGATGAAATTTCGTCATAAACTTTATCGAGAATCAGATAAGACCCTATTGGCTGATGTTAAGGCGGTTAGATTTGTAATGGATTTGAATACGAAGAGCTTAATGAATGTAAAGGAATTCTTTTCGAATTTTGTAGAAATATAATTATTATAAGACTTATAATTATTATCACTTTTTCTTATCCTTCCCTATGAAGGAGGATGAAGAACCGTATCATTCACCTTTTATGGGGGATCAAGATATCTTGGATAAAAGTATATTAACAGACGAGGAGATGGATGAATACTTACAAAAGACTGAGGAAATCGATCCGAAGAGGGAGCATGATCATCTCTATTCGGTCATGACCAATCAAACCCGACGTGAACTGTTGAAACTTATCGATACTAATGCTCGCTCTGTTGAAGAAATCAAGGATAAGGTTAGTTTAGAGGATGAGCAATTGAATTATCATCTCCCTATGCTCGAGAATGTCTATTTCATTATAAATACTAAAAGCGGCTGGAAAGCAACTCCACGAGGACTCGGCTTCTTGTATCATACAATCTTAAGATAATCCTATATAAGTAAAAATGAGAACCGTTAGAGTATTTTCTTTTATCTTTTCTTTCCTTTCTTTTTTCTCCTAAAATAATTGATAAATAGAGGAGAATCTGATCATGTGAATAATTCTTAAAACAAAATCCTTCCAAAATTAACATAAATGATTAACGCAATAATTTAATAAATGTAGTGAAATTCTTTTCACATATTTTGGCAATCTGACCATTTAATTTTCTATAAATGTTATAAGCGCCATTTTCTTATCATTCTATATGAAACAGGATGATGATATCTACCATTCTACATTTGTCGGAAGCCATGATATATTAGATAAATGTATCTTAAGTAAAGAGGAAATGGACGAATATTTAAAGAAAACAGAACATATTGATCCAAAAGACGAACATGATCATCTCTATTCCGTTATGACCAATAAGACGCGACGGGAGATTCTCAAATTTATTGATATTCATGCGCGCTCTTTTGATGAATTGAACGAGCATTTTCAATTTAAAGACGAGCAATTGAACTATCATTTGTCGATGCTCGAAGAAATGTTTTTTCTCATGAATACTAAAACAGGCTGGAAAGCAACACCTCATGGACTTGGATTTCTTTATCATACCATACTAAAATAATCATTATGAGCGTAAATCGAGTTTTTAGGATCAATAAAAGAATTCCCAATCATGAAAAATTTCCCATATATTTTGCAATGAAATACGATGTAATAACATTGTAAATTGAAATTTGTTCTAGAATATATTTCAATTTCCTATATAAAAGATTCAATTTAGCTCTAAAGTGAAGGAAATCCATCCTTGAAACCATTCCTCTAATTTCTTTCTAAGTTATACATAAAATTTTTATGGTTTTGTATATTTACTACATCAAGAAAGAAATTTTATTTTCGATTTGAATAAACTAAATTTTAAAAATTATCAGTATTAGATTGTGAAGTTATTATGGTGAAAATTAAGAACCCTGAGACTATTGCGAAGGAGATCACCACTGGCTCTTATGAAAAGAAGAGAATCTTTTCGATCGTTGCGCACATCGACCATGGTAAGACTACCGCATCCGATTACCTGATGCGAAGAGCAGGTCTTATGCGCGAAGAAGATGCAGGTCAATTACAGATGACCGACTCAGACGAGGAAGAGCAAGCACGCGGAATTACCATCTTTACAAGCGTAGTTCTCCTCTCATTTAACGATCCACGAGAGCCCGATAATGAAGAAGAATATATCTTTCAGATTAATGACACTCCGGGACATATCTCATTTACCGGAGAAGTGTCCAGAGCATTACGAGGTTCTGATGGGTGTATCATTTTGGTCGATGCCCTTGAAGGTGTTATGACGCAGACAGAAACCAATATCAGACTAGCCGTTGGAAACGAGCTGTGTAAACCCGTACTATTTATTAATAAAGTTGACAGATTAATTAGTGAGTTGAAACTAAGCCCCGAAGAAACCTACCAAAGAATTGATGAAATTACCAAGCAAGTGAATAATTTAATTAAAAAAGTGCGACCGGAATGGTCGGATTGGGGTGTGGAGTTTGCACAAAACTCTGTAGCTGTAGGATCAGCAAAACACGGATGGGGTTTTACGTATGAAATCCTGAAAGAGCATGATTACACTCCATTAAAGGTGTTTGAAAAGTATAATGAAGGAGATATCCCATGGCTTCGAAAAAATTTACCATTGGACGAGCCTATGCTGAGAATGGTTGTAGACCATATCCCTGATCCAGTCACCGCTTCGAAATACCGAATTCCGAAGATTTGGTCTGGCGATGTTGAATCAGAATTAGGAGAGGCTTTAGTAAAGAGCGATCCAAAGGGTCCCTTGTCAGGGATGATTACAAAGATCTTCCTTGATCCTAAGCAAAATTATCGTGCGACACTTATAGGGCGGGTATTTTCTGGAACGTTAGATTCGACAGACGAGATCTATTTGGTCAATCAACGAAAAACACAGAGAATTAAACGTTTAGGAGTAATGGAAATTACCGACATTTTGGATATCGATCGTGTCCCTGCGGGAAACCTTTTCGCCCTTTACGGATTTATTTGTCCCTCTGGTGAATCCTTTATCGCCGCGGAGAATGCTCCCGACAGTAAAGAAGATGCATCAACGGTACCCTCGTTCGAAAGTATCAGTTATGCATGTGAAGCAGTAGTGTCTCGAAGCATCAAACCAAAAGACCCACAAGACCTTGCGAAGCTTGGACAGGTCGTAAAGAAATGGCTCATGGCTGACCCCACTGCTGAATTCCGCTTAGATAAGGAGAGCAAAGAGTACATCCTTTCAGGAATAGACCCGCTCCAGATAGACATTTTAACAAAGAGAATCAACAACCAAGTAGAGATTGATATCGGCGAGCCAATTATAGTCTATCGAGAAAAAATCAAGAAAAAGAGCAGGGAATTCCATACCAAATCCTCAAACGCGCATAATCGATTACAACTCTTTCTCGAACCCTTAGATGAGGACACTGAGGAATTATTAGAACAAGGAAAAATTACCGACTTGATGAATGATAGAGAACGTGCCGAAATTTTACGCGAAGAGGCCAATTGGGACTCAAAAGAAGCGAAACGGGTGGTGGATGTGTATAAAGGTAATGTGTTAGTAAATGGGACGAAAGGTCTGCAAAGATTTGACAGAGTGAAGTCTTATTTAACAGCAGCATTTCGGGATTGGATTGATTCGTGTGTATTGGCAAAAGAGCCCGCAATGGGAATCAAGGCAGTATTTACAGATATGACCATTCACGAAGATCCCGCGCATACAGGCTATAACCAGATCGCAAGCATGACATTTGCCGCTCTTTCCCTTGCTATGATAGATGCAGACCCACATTTATACGAGCCGGTCCAAAAGATTGACATTAAAACACCACAAGGTTCTGAAGCGGGTGTATTAGCAATCATTAACAAGCATCGAGGTCGCGTGAATAATGTACAACCGCAAGGTGAATATGTGGTGATCGACGGCTTACTACCTGCCAGTGAGACGATTGGCATCGCGGACGAGATTCGCAGTTCCACACAAGGACGTGCCTTTTTCGGATATGAGTTCTATGGTTTTGAGCAAGTCCCCCGAAGTTTAGAGGATGAACTCATTTTAGACATTCGAAAGCGAAAGGGTGCAAAAGTAGAGCTTCCTAATGTAAGCTCATGGGAACGATTTCTCTATAGGAGAAGCTAAAATTTTCTTATTTTCCATTTCTTTTATAAGTTTTTTTTAAAATTTTCTTATATTCCTATTTGCTAATTTTTCATCTAAAGAGGGATTTAAGTCTGATAAGTTTTTATATTTTTAAGTTTCAATAATGTTTTGTAAAGTAGATTCCCCAATATTCCCATTCAAAAGATTAACTAACTTAGATAAAACGCATATATATATAAAAATTAAAAATAAAGTAAAGAATATATAAAATATAAGCTAATTATAGAGGTTTAATAAATTTGAAAATTGGTATTCCGAAAGAAATTAAGAAGGGAGAAGGAAGGGTTGCGTTAATACCAGCAAATATTGAAGACCTAGTTAATAAAGGGCATGAAATCTTCGTTGAAACTGATGCTGGTAAAATTGCGGGTTTTTCTAATAATGATTATGAATCTGTTGGAGCAAAGATTATTAATTCAAAGAAAGATACTTATGCCATATCCGATATAATAGTTAAAGTTAAAGAACCAGTTAAAGAAGAACTAAATTTTTTTGAACCCGGACCTGTAATTTTTTCGTTTCTTCATTTAGCAGCAAATCATAATTTAACTAAAATTTTTATAGATGGAAATTCTACAGCTATTGCATTTGAATCAGTTAGAATTGACAAAGAAGCTCCAATTCTTGAACCCATGTCAGAAATAGCAGGAAAAATGTCTATTATTGTTGCATCGAATTTATTATCAACCCATAATGGAGGTTCTGGAGTATTATTGGGTGGATCATCGGGGGTATACCGTGGAAACGTAGTAATACTTGGAGGAGGCACAGCAGGATATAGTGCTGCTATGTCTGCTTATGGTTTGGGTGCTCATGTAATTATTTTAGAAAAGAATATGGATCGTATTCGTTATTTAAATCAGATTTTACCTAACGGCATATCTGTTTTAATGTCCAATTTACATAATCTTAGGGACTATATAGGAAATGCAAATATCTTAATAGGCTCCGTTTATATTCCTGATTCTAAAGCGCCACGAATAATTTCCAGAGATATGATTCAGCAAATGGATAAAGGATCTGTTATTGTTGATATTGCGATTGATCAAGGTGGTTGTATTGAAACAAGTAAACCAACATCTCATGAAGACCCAATATTTATTCAAGAAGATATTATCCATTATGGCGTTACTAATATGCCTGGTGCCTATCCACGAACTTCAACTGAAGCATTATCAGTAAATATGTATCCTTTTTTAGTAAAGTTAGTAGCAAATGAGGATATACATAGTTCACTCAGAAAAGAAAAATCCTTAAGGGAAGCGGTTAATATTTTTCAAGGAAAGGTAACTTCAAAACCCATAGCAGACGAGTTCAATTATAAATTCGAAGATATTGAGGAGCTCCTATAAATAATTATAAAAGTAAAGATTCAAAAATTGAATATTTCCTCTAATTCAGTGGTATTTTCCACTAAAAAGTCTGGATCATGCTCTAAAAGGGCATTTTTCTCTGCTAAACCACTTGCAACACAAACCATTTTTACACCAGCTGCCTTTCCTGCATCTACGTCTGTCGTCATATCTCCAATAAATATTACCTCTTCAGGCTTCATATTCCACTTTTCAATGATTTTAAGAATTCCCTCTGGACTGGGTTTGACTTCTGACACATCATTAAATCCGATAATCGTCGGGAAATACACACTTAGATTGAATTTCGCAAGAATTTCCTCCGCATATTGACTTTTATTATTCGTTAAGATGGCCAATTTGACGTTCTTTTCGTGTAATTTTTCAATGATCTGATCAATTCTCTTAAAAATAGTACAATCTTCCCTGTATTCATTAAATTGATTAAAAAGAAATACAGCTATTCTGAGCTTTTTCATATAACTCATATCTTCTAGAAAATCGACCTGAAGAAGATTGTATGAGTTAAGAATAATTTTAGGTACAGGATAATGTTGAATCTCTTCGATTAAATGTGCTACTTCTTGTAATACACTGTCGACGTGGACATCTAAATTATATTTTTCAACTCCATCCTCCACTGCTTTTTTGATAGCTTCTGTTATATCAAAAATAACTCCATCTAAATCCCAAATAATTCCTTTATACTTTTCTAAGGCAATTTTTTCCATAGCTTATCATGATAAATGGTCAAAATAATTTTAATTATTATATTTTCATAATAATATTGATGTGTAGATAAATAATCTAAATGTGAAGGAATCTTTAATGTAAGGTGGATTGTTATGGCCGAAGAGGAGAAAAACAATAAAATCGCAAAGGAAGAAAATGAAGATTATCAAGTGTATTTGAATGAGATTGCGGAGCTCCAGTCTGATTATTCTGATTTAGAAGAGTTAGATATGGAAGAAATTGAAGATATGAAAAAAGCAATCTCTCAAGTTAAAGAAGTGGAGCAGAGTGGAGAAGCCCTTGAAGTTTTAGAAGAAGAGGAACCTATGGACGAGGTTCAAGACACTTTAGAATCGAAAGAAGAGATGCTGGTAGACTTCTCTGATCTTGGAAAAATGGATTTGGAGGAGTTGATGCAGATGAAACAAGCCGTTGATACGGTAAAACAGGAAGAAACCTTATCCCAGGGAAAATCAGACTCTCAAAAACCCACCTCTTCTCTTTCTGACGATATTGAAAAACGCATACAAGAAGAACTTCGCGAAAAAAAGAAAGAAGAGGAGCAGCGGGAGGCTACTACTGAGGATGATTTTCTGGATTATATTCAAGACAAACGAGATAAAATTTGGTATCATGCGCTCTATTACCTTGCGTTCGAAGTCGAAGATCATACCGCAAGTAAAAATATTCTTTACGAAATGCTTAAAGATGATACAAGTAAGAGCGCAATAAATCCGATCCCAGAGCACCAATTTTATTTTGGATTAGGATATATCCTTCGCCTCAAGATAAATCAAGAGCAAGTCGTTCGCTACGTTACTGGAGGATCATTTAAGATCAATTATGATATCACCACCATTCAAGAAATACTGGAAAAAGCAGGTGATCCCATAATTACAAAACCGCAGATTGAAGAGGAGAAAAAAAAACGAATGTTCCGAGAATTTTTAGAAGAAGATTTTTCCGAATTCTAAGGTCTACTCATTATTATTTGCTTATTCAGTTTCACGAATTATTTAGAAAATTTATGCTCCCTCCCTTTATTTAAGCAGCTTTTTACTACTTTTTGTAACATAATTTTTAGTAATAGGAATTTTAAAATGTTAACATTAGACAAGTATCACCTTTGTTTAGACTGTGAAAAAGAATTCAAAAATGACTTAAACTTAGCAATTTGTCCGGAATGCCTGGAAAAAGCGAAGAATAAGTTTCAACACGGTATTCTGTCCGAATACGAGACAGTTAATATGTATTTAAGAGACCAACTTGAAAAGTAGCATTATTTTTCTTTATTTTTATTATTACCATTATTGCCGATATTTCATTTTTGAGTAGAGGACTGACATATACCTAATCAGGTAATTTACGGAGAAATTGTGGCTTATAATAAACGATATCATCATCCTGATGTAAAAAGTATTCCTTCAGTGTTAAGGACTGAAGGAAATAAAAAAATTTTAAAGTCCTAAATTTTATTTCATTTTATTGATTATCTACCTTAACTTATAAAATAAGATTTTCCAATTATGGCGCACGTTTTACACCCTCGATTATTAATCATCGGGAATGCTAATACGGGTAAAAGTACTATCACAAAACTCCTTTTGTCAAACCCCAGCGGATATAAAGGTAAAATTGGAAAGACTCCTGGAAGTACCTTACTGATCAAACCGATCCACCAGGAAGATATGCAGTACGAAATAGTAGATCTGCCAGGATTTGGATTTGCCAAAAAAAGCAGTCATCGACGAGAGGAACATATTAAGAAACAGACTATCTCGCATATCGAAAAACACCACAGGAGATATTTTTTAGGATTAGTGGTCATTAATATCTTAAGGATTGAGGACGAGCTTGAGAAATATTTTTATAAAAAGAAGCAGACAATTCCCTTGAGCTTTGAATTGATTACATTTTTGCTGGAATTCGCTATCCCACTCATAATTTTAATCAATAAAGTTGACAAAGTATCTGTTTTTGATAAAAGAAGAATTATAACTTATTTTGTTAACACAGCAAGACAATATGGGTTGAATCTTGTGCATTTGGACGATTTCGGGTATGACTATGCGCAAGCGCTACCCTATTTAGAGTTTTCCGCATTAAAAAAAACAAATTTAGGAGATTTAAAGCAAGCGCTCTATTATGTATTAAGAAATTATCAAGAAGCTCAGGATAAATAAATATTAAAAAATCTATTTTCGAAAGAGATTTCATAAAAAAGGCAATATTCTGGAAATATAGTTAAAATTCTAAATAATCATTAATTGGAACTAATCAATGAAATTTTTAATTATAATATGTGACGGAGCAGCAGATTGGCCTATCGAAACTCTGGGTAATAAAACAATCTTTGAAGCAACTCAAACTCCTAATTTGGATTGGATCGCCTCCCATGGGAAAATGGGATTACTTAGGACAATCCCAAAAGGTATGAAGCCTGGGAGTGAATGTGCCAATATGACAATAATGGGATATAATCCAGAAAAGGATCTCACAGGAAGGGGCCCATTGGAAGCATTGAGTGCTAATGTTCCCTTGAATGATACTGATATAGCTTTTAGATGCAATTTAATAACTATTAAGAATGATTTAATTAAAGATTATTCTTCGGGGCATATCTCCACCCCTGAAAGTCAAGAGTTAATACAATTTCTTCAAAAACATTTAGCAGAAGATGGTATTGATTTTTATCCTGGTGTACAATACAGACACATATTAAAACTAAATGGGACTGTATTTTCAGAAAATATCATCACTACTCCCCCTCATGATGTTCTGGATGAATCCTATAAAGAATATCTTCCAAAACCTTCCAATTATGAGGATAAGAGAGCCCAAAAAACTGCAGAAAAAATAATCGAATTGATAGAAAAAAGTAATACATTATTAGTCCCTCATACTATAAATCAAAATAGAAAAGAAATCGGAAAGAACATCGCAACGAATATTTGGCCATGGAGTGGAGGCAAAAAACCAAAAATCCAGCCTTTTTATAAGAAATATGGCCTTAATGGTTCGGTAATTTCTGCGGTCGATTTGATTTTTGGGTTAGGAATCGCAGCGGGACTAAAACCCATACATGTGGAAGGAGCAACAGGACTCCCAGATACGAATTATGCGGGAAAAGTAGAGGCCGCTATAAATGAACTGAAGCAAAGAGACTTCGTCTATTTGCATATTGAAGCTATTGATGAGATGGGGCATACTGGTGATCCGAAAAAGAAAATAGATGCCTTAAAAGATTTTGATGAGAAAGTTATGGGTCCACTACTTCGAGCAGAAAAAGATTTTAGCAATGAATTGATTATTGGTGTTTTACCAGATCATCCTACTCCATGTGAGATACGAACCCATTCAGCCGAACCCGTTCCATTTGCTATTTTTAATCCGGATTATAAACATAATACTAAAAGACCATTTTCAGAATTAAGCGGAAAATATGGGGAGTATAAATTAATTGAGAATGGAGAACGTTTTATGAAAATATTTCTGAATCCATGATATCGAATTAAGGCTTCTTGATTATAGGGTCTTTATTTTTGTTCCAATCCACAGCGAATAAAATGTCTCGACTGGTCTCATTTGTATATATTATAGGAAAACCGCTCTTTTTCTCGAATTCTATTGCTAATTGTTTGAGATTTTGATAATCCGGAAAAAAGTCTTGAACTGGTTGGTCGCTCTTTAGTCTTTTATTGATGTCTAATGCTTTTGCTTGTAAGGTAAATCCTTTTATTTCAAAGAAATTTGGATTGGCTTTTTCAATTAGACTGATATATTCATCCAAATAACCATCAATATTAAGGTTTTGAACCGCAGTTAACCGTATTAAAGTTCTAGTGGAAAGTGAATCAACTAAATTTATGCTCTCCATAATATTTTCCCACCCATTTTTAATCATAGGTCTACAGGTTTTTTTGTAGACTTTTTCATTGGGTGCGGGTAGGGTGATGTATAATTGAGAAGGAAGGGGAGATAATTTTTCGATTCTTTGCGGAAGAGTTCCATTGGTCACGACAAAAGTAGTCATGTTCCGTTTTTTAAATTCATGAATTAACTCTGAAATTCGAGGGTATAAAAGTGGTTCTCCATCTAATGATATTGCCGCATGATTGGGATATAAAGCTTCTGAATGTGCTCGC
This sequence comes from Promethearchaeota archaeon, assembly GCA_008080735.1. GTDB lineage: Archaea > Asgardarchaeota > Lokiarchaeia > Sigyniarchaeales > SOKP01 > TEKIR-8. The sequence continues at coordinate 64,361 of SHMW01000009.1, read as the reverse complement.
ATGATGTCATCTGGACTGGTTAATTCTCTTTTTATTAAAAGCTCTGCTTCGTCTTTCGTTTCTAATGAATTTTTTATTTCATAATTCAACTCATAATGCTTCATATCTGTACCAATTGGGGTGATGAAGCCTTGATTTTTAAGGAGATTCAATGCTCGTGTGATTTTATTCTTACTTACATGGATATGGGTGGCAAGGGAATCAATACTATGTAATCCATCATGGAGAAGCATATAATAAACAAGATCAATCATAATCTCATAGTTATCGAGATATCTTTTGAGGGGTAAATGATTTTTAATTATATCTTGTTGATGACGAAACATTTCCTCTACCAAATCTTCGGGATTATCGGGCTCAACTAAAAATTCACTTCCTATTGATCCTTGCTCGATATCTCTCCAACAAAAGACGCACTGATGATTGCAAAAGGGCAGTGATGGAGTATTTTGAAGACATCTATGACTCTCAACGCCAAAAACTTCTTTATAACAATTACGATTTGATCTGCCAGTCATTAATTTTTGTTCTAACCAATGGCATGGCTTAATCGCAGTATGCTTATGGTCGCCAATTATTCTGTAAGTCGATTTTGTATAGGTTTCAACAAACTCATTTGTAATAGTATTATCCTTGATATACCGATTTTTCATATAACCAAATCACATAAATCTCATTTATCCTTATTAACAATAAAAAACTAAAAATAATAAGGATTTCAATTTAGAATTATAAGTGTAGATATAAATAGAATCTAACTTATAAAAAATAACAAATTGGTTTAATATGATAAACAGAATTAAATCTGAGCTTTTGAATTTAGGATTGAAATTTATCGATGTTGATGAAAAAATTGTCCGAATGTTTCTAGAAACAAAACCAGATCATGTAAATGATATCGTCATTCTTCCAACAGTAAAAGCTGTAATGAAAAAGTTGGTAAATAAATTAGATGGTAAAAATAAACAAGGAAAAGTCTATAATGGGATTATTAATGGGATAAGAGTGAGTATTATTCAATGTCATGTAGGAGCTCCAAATATGGCCATCATGATTGAGAGTCTCAGAAGAACTAAAGCAAAGAAGATAATTCGTGTAGATTTTTGTGGTGGCGTTTCAGGGTTAAGTTCAAATATTAATATCGGAGATGTTATCATTCCAAATGCTACCTATTGCGGTGATGGAACTTCTCCTCAATATATCTTGAAATTTCCCGGACTTTCAACGCGTTTTGGCTCTGTTTCAAATCCCATAAGCAGATTTCAAAGTTTAATCGCAGGTTGTCCTGAGATATTTATTACCACCCCTCATGAAGATTTAACAAATACTTTATTCAAGGAGGGTAGAAAATTATATCCAAAAAATCTTAAAAAAGTTGATCTATGGACGACCGATGCCCTTTTCTGTGAGACTACCGATTTTCTCAACGCAATGAGAGCCATAAACGTTGAGGCGATTGATATGGAGTCAAGTGTCATGTTTTTATTGGGAAAACAATATAATCTCGAAACAAGCGCGATTTTAGCCGTTTCCGATCTTCCGGGAACCGAATATGACCTCTTAGAAACGAATGAAATCCACCCAGATATGGAAAATGGAATAGACAGGGCAATTCAAACACTGGTAAAATCACTTCCACAAATCAAGAATTTAATGTGAAAAAGAAATCGAGATTTGACCTTTAGCTAATTTTAATAGATCCGATATGAAAAAATTGGACTCCATTTTATTTTTTATTATTAAAACAACATTTTTCATAGAGAATGTTATTTTTAAATTGCTGAACTGATTTGTATATCAAATTAGAAAAAAGAGTTGAATAAGAATTATATAGAATAATAAATCTAAGAGTAGCAAATTTGCGAAAATAACAAAAAAAATAAACTATAAAAAACAAATAACACATATAAGTCAGTGTGATATATGTCTAAGAAAAAAGTGTTTGTGTGCTCAGAGTGCGGGTATCTTTTTCCAGATGAACTATCGCAGTTAATTGAAGAGGGAACTCAAGTTTATTGTGAACATTGTGGTAAACCGTTTAGTTTAGAGGGGAAAAGATTTACTCAGAGACAATTTGAGGCTCCTGAAAGAAGATCTTATCCAAGAAGTTTTACGAAATCTCTTCATAAACCCAAAACCTACTCCTCCTTAAATAAGGCAATTCAGAATCTCAATAAATTTACTTATATTATCAGCTTAATCGGAGCACTTGTAGCTTTCGCGATGATATTGGAAATAATCTGGAATCTCGATGATTGGATGCTAATAGTCATTCGTCAATCACTCCTCGGAATCATAGGTATTATTATTACTGCCATAGATAAACGATATATTTCAAAACATATCCAAGAAGGTAAGTATGGAGATATTCTTCTTGATGGATTTTGTTTTGGTATATTAGGATGCATAATTTACGGCTCTGGAGCATTCCTATTACTCAAAGGAATATTATTAATATTATTTGTAATCTTGAATAGAAAAAACACAGGGGAAAATGCATACGATATAGGTCTGCTGGCGAAAAATTCACTGAACCATTTCTCTTCTAAAGCCGGTTTTATCATAATAATTTTTGTATTCACTGCTTTATTTGGTGGTGGTATTGAGATCCAAGGTGAGCCATTCGGCTTATATTTACTGTATATCTCCCCCTCCAATATTATGAAGATTTTTCCTTATCTCATCGTATATGGTGTGTTTCTACTTTTAGCTATTATTCCCTTAATTATAGATTATCATTTAAAAAATAAAATAAAATATAAACAATCCTTTAAAGTCAAAGACGGCGTGAGAACCTTTATTTTAGGAGTTCTTAGCGTGATGTTTTTTTCCGCTGGGATATTTATCTTGCTAAAAGGAATTCTCTTATTCATTTTATATCTTGCTAAGCCTGAAGGATATAAAAAAGAAGAGATCCAATTGAAAAGAGAAAAATCTCAAGAAAAGGAACCAGCAAAACCCGTCCCCCAAGAAAGGGAAGAGAAATTACCAAAACCAGACCTCCAAGAAATAGATTCGGTTAAAGAACCCGAAAAAATCGAAATAACCGAAGAAAAAAAGGAACAAGTTAAAAAGGAAATCACAAAAATAAAAAAGGAAGAGTTGGAAGAGAAAAAAAGTAGAGAACAAGAGATTTCAAAATATAAGGAAGAGGAAATTGAGACCAAATTACATGAATCACTTCTGCCCGTAAAAAATGAGAAAGATAAAAAACTTGTGAAAGAATATTTTGCAAAAATATTTGCAGTACTTTCAAAAGATATTCGAGAGAGAATTATTGATTTAAAGATTCCCAAAAAGGAAAAGCAAGAATTACTCAGAGAACTGGCCTTTTTAACAAAAGAGCAACAAATAAAATATATAGAAGCCATTATCACTCTTTATCAAGAAAGGATTCCACAAAAATTAATTGACAAAATTAGAAAACTTCCTAATGTAAAACCAGAAAACTATGAAAAAATCGCTAAACAGCTTAAATATATGGACTCTGAAGAACAGATTGAATTTATCCAATTTTTAGAAAAATATGCGTGATCCTAAAAAAAATGTCGCTTGAGAGAAGGAGAGATACTAAAGAACAAAAGAATGGAACTGTACTGGAGGAAAGTTCTTTCCGAGAAACAGATTTCACTCCTTTGGTCTCTAAAGAAGAGAAAATACTTATAGGGGAACTCTCTGAGATAGAAAAAGAGGTTCTGGAAGTAGCTGAGGACATTCTCAAGTTAAAGCGATATGATACGGAATTTGAAGTTGAATCCCAAGCTAAAATTCAAAAATATCCAATCATCGAAAAATTATACGCAACCTGCATCGCAAAACTTGCCTATAATAAGGGATACAGCAAAGAAGATCTTTTCTTGGCAATTAGAAGTTTAGAAGAAAAAAATTGGATTGTCACGAACGAGCGGAGAACGAAACTAGAGATTTTATCGAATGATAAACTCTCAGCGATATTAGATTTTATTGGGGAGAACCCTGGTATCCATGCTAGGGATGAAAAAATCGAAGAGGAACTAGGAATTACTAGAACGCCATTCTTGAAACATATCATGACCCTTGAAAACTTCGAACTAATTAGGTCTAAAAAAATTGGAAAAACTCTTCATTACTTTCTAAAAGATGTGCCAGAAGATTATGATAAATTTAAAGCCCTATTCTTAAATCCTCTCATTCCGCAAATTATTGAAGAGTTATTTAGAGATGAGTCAATTGCCATTTCTACTATTGCAGAGAAATTAGATGTATACCCCGGAACCATTAATTATCATCTTAACAAAATGAAAAAGATGGATTTAATTAAATCATCTAAAAATAATGAAGGAAAGAAAATTCACATCGCTAATATTGACCTGCTAAAGCAATATAATTCCATATTTAAAGAGCCAAATTTTTCCGAACTGCTAAAAGGATTATGAATTTGCCCAACAAAATACCTCTTTGAGGAAATTTCTAATAAATGGTTCAATCGTTCTCTATATTCAGTAATTCCTTCCAATTCAAGTTCTCTACAGTGGGATGAAGCATGTGATCATCATCCACGAGATTGTAGGAAAGATTTTTAAATAACATGTTTGCCCGTTTCTTGGTAGGCTTTATAGAAATTACCTCATCATTCTTACCGTGGTAAACAATAACTGGAATATCAACCTTTTCGAATTTTGATGGATTCAATTCTGGAACAGCTAAAAGCGGTGCTAATAAAATAAGTTTCTGGACTTTTTTAGAATGCTTTAATGTGTATAAAGAACTCATTAACCCCCCAAAAGAAGATCCAATAATTTTCCACTTATTTTTCCTTTCAAGAATCTCTGATAATTGTCTCATCCTCTCTTTTAATAATTCCTGATAAGGAATTTGGGGAGAGTATTCTTTTAAATCAGGCGTGAAACATCCGGGAATCCTTTCTCGAAATAAATTCCCTTTAAATCCGTGTCCGGAACTTTCTAATCCATGAACAAATATTACATTACTCATATTGATCCTCTTCGAAAGAAGGAATATTATTCTCTGCCTCTTGTTCTTGTTTCAGTGCTCTTTTTTGACCCAACCACATAAGAATACCCACTAATGAAAAATAAAAAATCACAAGAAAAAGCATGAAGAAATAATATTGATCAGTGAAGGCTAGAAAATAGAGAGCGACTCCAATTATAAAACCCGTAAATAATCTGGATTCCGTGGTACTCTTACGGTATAATAATCGCTGTGTGCCCCAATCTATTATTCCCGGGATGGGTAAAAAAATACATAACCACACTGCTAATTCGGGACTGATACTAAATCCAATTGCTTTGCGGAGAATATCTATTAAGAATGCTGTAAAAATTCCTCCGAGTATTGCCCCAGAACAACGTGAACAAAAATATATATAGGTTCTGCCGAATTTTAGAAAAAAGGTATGGTCGCTTTGATATATTGGATGATGAGTGAGAAATAAATGATATATATGACGTTCTTTTTTTGCTAAAAATCGATCATACAATAATAGAAGAAAGGGTACAATAAACACGATGGAAAGAAGTGCTTGCATAAAATAATTGAATCCATAATCTCCAATAATTGTTTCCAAGCTCATTGATGGAGATATGATAAATTGTACCGCTCCAATTAAAACACTTATCAACACCGACGAAATCATCAATGTCAGAAACGTATAATATACTTTTATCCCATCTTTATATTTCAAGGGCTTGTATTTATAGATACTAACAGTTAATCCTATTAATGCCACAATTATACTCCATTCTATTTTAAGACTTTCATAAAAGGAAAGCTGATAGATTAATTCCCCCAAAAATCCCAAAATCGTCGCACGTATAGGCCCTGCTAACACTGAAAGAAATGTGAATATTAATAAAGTAGCTCCGAATTGAATTGATAATTCGGGATTTTTAATGAACGATGTGGAGATGGATCCAAAACTTTGAGAAAAATAGAAGTAAACCATGAGAAAGAACATTCCTATGAGAAGATTCAGAAAAATTTTCTTAGTTAAGCTATTTTCTGGAGTACTGGAAGGTTTTCCCCCTTCAATATTATCTTCTCGATTATGATCAACACTCATAATTCAGTAAGACTATATATAGTAATTCAATTCAATGAATTTAGCAATAGATCTCGTCCAAACGATTAATCAATTCTCTCTTAGTTTCTTCAAATCCTTTTCGTAGAATTTTTAGGATTATTTTTTTTCCTGTAGGAACAGTCAAGATGGAAGGATCTTCTTCAACAATTCGTATTCCCTCATCATTAAAATCCAATTGTCGGGACAGGGAATCGTATGCCTCATCTTTCGTTTCAAACACAGTACGAGTTAATTCATTATAAGAACTTACATTATCTTGAACTTTTAGAAATCGTACTGCATCTTTTACTTGCGAGACAAAACACTTTTTAGTAATTTTTTTTAACCTTTCAAAATTCTTATGATTCTTACTACAATAAATATAGGTTTGATCCCCACTAAGATATTCTTGAAAATTATCCTCAATTAAGTTTTCAAATTTTTCATCTGAGCCATTCTCAACCATTTTTTTGGCAATGTCCAATGTAACTTTTATCTGTTTTTTGGTTCCCGTCCGCGCGTCCTTATCACACCAATAATCATAAAAGGTTTTTAATACAGGTTTAACAAGAGCGTTAAAAAACCCCGCATCGAGTTCGGAATCTATTAGTTCCCGTCCAAATTCCAGAGCATTTTCCATACTCTCAATCATTTTTTGCTCTAAAATCTCATAATTTCTTTCCACGTAGTCCATTACTGTCTATTCCTCACAATATTATGTATTTAAAAGTTGTTCTTGAAATAAAAATATTCTTTAATATTTCATACTATATCTTATAGTAGTAAAGAAATCATAAAGGAAAAACATTTTTAAATAATTGATATGAGATATATTTTTAGAATCTTAGTGTTGGGTAATTCTGATCTATCTTTACCTTATGTTTCAACAGCCCTAAATGAGATGGGAAAAGATAAAGAAACTTTCGTGAAATGGAACCGAGAACTTCATGTTTTAGAAAATATATGTGATTTAGAAATAGATGTGGTTACCAGCGAAACTGCTAACTTTGATGAGATTATACCTAGTGTGGATGGTATATTATACTTTATGAATCCTTTAGATAACCAAGAAAGAGAATTATTTCAAATTATTCTTGACATTTTCAAAAAAATTAAAAGAGATATTCCAACCATTTTAATGTATTATAATGAAGATGGTATCCTTTCCATCTCAATCACAGAATTGTTGGAAGAATCATGGATAAGATATCCTGATTATGAAACATTTGTCAATCTCCACCCGAAAGACTTCCGTCAAGCACTTCATTGTCTGTGTTCTGCAATGATTTCGGGTGATAATCCTTTAGATCTTGAAAACGCATGGCTTCGATTTCCCATCCTAATAATGCAGGCGAATTATTATTACGAAAACCGTAATTTTTATGAGGCCGCAAAGTCAATTAAAAAAGCAGCTTTTATTAGTAATATATTTGAACGAGAAGATTATTATATTATCAGCGAACAAGCGGCATATTTATATTCTCAAATGAATCTTTTTTTAGAAGCTGCTCAAATCATAGAAGATGTAAACAAGCGAAAAGCTAAAGAATATAAACGCTTATATGCTGAGACAATGATACGTGAAGGGAATAAATTATTTACAAAGGGCGATTATGAGTTTGCCGCACGTCAATATGAAAGTGCTGCCCAATGGTCTTTAATCGAACTTAAAAATAAAGATTTAATTATAAAATCATTTAAATTGGCGATAAATTCTTGGATATCTGCGTGTCGAGTAGAAAATGCATTTACTATATTAGAGAGATTACCTCATCAAGAAATAAAACAGACTCTGGAAGATTTAACAGAAAAAGTATTATCAGCGGCAGATTATCTCGTTTCGATTGGTAATTTGAGAGCAGCAAGGGAACAATTATATATTAGCATCCACACCTATCAGAGGGAAGGCCTTTTTGAATCAATGGAAAAATTCACTGATAAACTCGTTGAAATATTAATTAAGATATTGGAAAAAAATATCAACAATAAGGAAACCTATGAAGCGAAGAAAACTTATGATGAGATCGAAAATATGTGGGAAGCATTTGATGTGGAAAAAATTAATCTAGATGAACATTTAGAAGAAATCATAAAACAATTCCTACATAAACAAGACTTTGGAATGGCAACGTACCTACTAAATGAAATTGATTCTTTAGCTCTTAAAAAGGAATTAACAGAATATACTTCTGAAGTAGAAGATGAGAATAAAAAATTACGAAGAGAAGCTCTACAAAGAGATTTAAAAGAGGGAATTGAGATTATCAATTCCTTTATGAAATCAGAAAATGAACTAATTGAATCTCTAAATAAAGAAAAACTGAAAAACGCTAATACGCTCGTAGAAAAAAACCATTATATAAGAGCGGCAGCTTACTTAGAATCTCATGCAAGAGAACTTATAAATATTGGAGAGCAAAAGATAGCTGATGATCTCTTATGTGAATCTTTGAACATTTTATTAGAAGGAAATCAAATAGAAAAATTTTTTGATACCTATCTGATGATAAAAACTAAAACAATTAAAAAGGAATATCTTAAACAAGCATTTCCATTTTTAATAGAAAGTATAAAGCAATTAAGTGAGATATCCAGTTATGAAAAAATTGAAGACTTGCTAGAGAAAGCCAATTCAATATATCGAGATCAAATGCTTTATGAACAATCTCAAGAACTAAGCAAACTATTCATCACAATCATAAATAAAGAAGCTTTAAATAGTATTAAGCGAGAGGAGAGTCGATCAAGCATAAATTATGCAATTGAATTAATAAAGAGAGCACAAAATATTTCAAATGCATATTTGGAAAATTACGAACCTGACTTTGACGAAATATATAAAGTTATTTCCGAACAATTCATTGAATTAGGAGATTTATCTTCCGCTTTAAGTTATCTGGATAAAATTGAAGATAAATTCTATAAAAAAGAAGTTTACAATAAATTATCAAGCTCAGAAGAGGAAATGATCGCCTCTCGGGCTAAAGAAGTTGAAGCGGCGCTGAAAAAGAAATCATTACAAGAAAGATTATCAATTATAAAAAAAAAATCACAAGATGCCCGGTTGGATAAAGAATTTGAATTAAGGCAGCGAAAAGGATTAAAACGAGCATATTTTAACGAAGGTCTTAAACTATTAGAAAATGAAGAATATGAGAAAGCAGCAGAAATTTATAAAAATACTGTAGAAAAAATGAATGATCTTCGAAAATATTATCTTGCGGCAGTATCACTCGCAATTCTTTCACTGATTCGAATAAAACAAGATAAGATAAAAGCCTTTGCTAAGTATATTAAATCTCTCACTTCTTCAAATCAACTCTTTTTGGATACATTTCCTGTATTATTAGTTGAATATATTATTGATCTCCATAAAGCAAAGGATCAGAATAAATTAGAAGAAGCATTGTCTTTTATTGAAAATCTGCCTCTATTTGAGGAGGAGAAAAAACTCCTATATGATATCTTAGGTGTCGAATATGTTGGAGAACCCACATCTAAACCAGAAGAATCTACCGAACTAGATAAAGACACGGTAAAAAAGAATATTATTAACATATCTGAAAATATACAAAGGGATAAGCAAGATATAGCAAAACGGAAGCTAATGAAAAAGAGATATTATGAGGGTATTTTGGAAAACATAAATAAAGATGAATATATAAAAGCAGCATCAACTTATAATGATCTCATTCAGGAACTTATTGATAAAGATTTTGAAAAACATGCGGCTGTGTGTTTGATACTTTCTACGTTAATTTTTATATTTAACGAACATGAGGAGATAGCATATACTAATCTGGAAAAATTATTGGGTGAACATACACGACTTTCAACACTTCCAGAAATTAGGCTTTTAAAAGAATTTTTGAAAGCGTGGCAAGCTAAAATTGATGATTTGATACAACTTTCGCTTAATTTTTTCAAGGATAATCTTATATTATTCGAAATGGAAAAAAACCTTATAAAGTCGTATTTAGAACAAGATCTTGAATTTAAATCCCCTAAAAAACTTTTATCAAAAGAAGAGAAAGAAGAAAAGTCTAAAAAATTACGCGAACTTAATCAAAAAATAGATATAATAAATCAGAAACTAAAAGATAATCGCTCTGAATTTAAGGAGATGTTTAAAAAGAGAAGCGCTATGAGGAAACGATATTACGATATTATATTGGAGCATTTATCAAAGGGAGCGTTAGAAGAGGCATCAACAGAGTATTTAGATTTAGCAAAGAAATTTGCTGGACGGAAAGATTATAAAATGGGATCATTAATGTTATTATTGTATGTAATATGCTCTAAAAAAACCAATATTGCGCTAAGCGATGTAAAAAAAAATGTTGAATCTTTTCTGAATTCATTGGGTATATCGCGTGGTATAGTAAGTGAATTATTTACCCTTATGATGATACAATTCATCATTGACCTAATAGAATATGATATCAACAAATTCTTATCCACCATAAATCAAATGCTTCGTAATCTCCCACTTTTTGAAGAAGAAGAAAGTTTGTTGCCGATAGAATTATAATCGAAGATTTTTAAAACTTTTCCTATCTTTCAATCAATTTTATTGTATTTATTAAGATCCTTAACTCGCATTCTTAAAGTAACTTCTGTGATCTGGGCTAAATCAGAGATTTCTTTTTGAGTTTTGTTTTCATCACACAATTTAGACGCAATATAAAGCGATGCCGCCGCTATCCCCTTAGGGTCTTTCCCAGCGGAATTAAACCCATTTTTCTTGGCTTTTTTTATCATTTTAACAGCAATATTTCTACATTTCATAGACAGATTCAGCTCATCATTAAATTTATCAACATAACGATCTGAGGTAAAATGTTGGACTTTAAGCTTAAGTTTTGGTAAAATTTCCATCAGAATAAGGCGATAACTTTTTATCACTTTTTTTTTGGTAATTTGGGCAGCATTTGTAATTTCTTCTAGGGTTCTTGGGATTCCATGAACTCTCAAAGCACAAAAAATGGATGCTGACAATAGTGTATCAATTGAGCGCCCCATAGTCAATTTCTTTTTAACTGTCTGGGTATAAATTCGTAAGGCATCTTCTGCCACTTGATCCGGGATGCTTAATTTCTTCTGTAATCTCTGTAAATTAGGTAAAGCAATCCACAAATTTCGTTCAAAACTCGTGGTCAAAGATCTATGAATTTTGGCTAGTCTATTGAATTTTGACTTAAATTTCGGACTCAATAAGGAGCCTCGAGCATCCCGATTTCCACGTATAATTGTTCGAGGACCAATCGGACTATATACTCTTTCATTACTTTTCCGCTTTTCTATCTCTTCAGCAGTGAATGCTCTACGAGGAGAGTCATCCAATATCCTTGAAAACACAAGCCCACAATTTAAACAGACATAATATCCATCCTCTTCCGATATTTTGGGAGAATCACAACATGGAATTTTTTCATCTAATTCCAAGAAATCCTCGTTATCATTTTTAGATGGCATGTCTTCTTAGAATAATGACCAATATTGGAAATCAAAATCGCACAATATATACTATTTATATTGTTATATATATAAATGTAATTCTCTATCGATATTTTTTTTACATATTCTCAAAAAAGACGGATACAATATTTAAATCAACTAGAGCATTCTGTTTTGTCTTTCTAATAATTTAATATATAGAGTGAGCAGATGATCTACTACACCATAATTGAAATTTTTAATAATATGAGAAAAAGAAATTACTAATATTTCCAAAATTTAATCGTATTATAATATTTGCTGGTATTAGTCCAACAATTTTCAGAATTCTAATAAATTTATATATTCAAAAATTTATATAAAGTCATAAGCTTGATTTATCCTAAAAAATCTAAAATTTTTTTAGGTTAGATGGTTTAATTGCTATAATTAGTTAATAAAGAGGTCGTGAATCGAAATTTCTTCAGAAGCAAAACCTTCAGCAGTCATAGAAGTCTTTAAAAGATTTTTGAGTGAGGAGCACCAAAATAGTGAGTTTGAATCAATAGAAGAAATATTGAAGCTTCCCATCTCTGCTTATAAATTTTTAGAAAAAAATGAAGCGAGAATTATTACAGAAATATTAAAAGCCTCATATATAGAAGAATTAGGTAAATTAGATAAAAAAGAACCCTTAAAAACGTATATCGAGGAACAAACTAAAACCAAGAAAGAAAATCTCTCTCAAGATGTTGAAATTAAAATTGAGATATATAAAAAAAAGTATGAAAATCTTGAAACGAATCTACAAAAAGCCATTACTCTTTCTTCCTTATTATTGGAAATTGAAGGAGAAGGAGAAATTTTAGACAAAGAAACGCAGAAAATCATAATTATTGGATTAGATAACGCAGGTAAGACTGCTATAATATCGAAAGTTGGGCTCGAAAAAGGAATTGAAAAATTATCTAATTTAGAACCCACTAAAGGAGTAAATCGTCAAACTCTTAACAGACCAAATTTGGATTTATTCATTTGGGATTTTGGTGGTCAGAAATCCTATCGGGATAAATATCTTCAAGATCCAGAAAAATATTTTCTCCAAACTGACTTGCTCATTTATGTAATAGATGTACAAGATCCAGAACGATTTGATGAATCATTCGATTATTTTGACGACATTTTAAATTATTTGGAATTATTAGAGGAAGCCCCTTATATTTTGATTTTAATCCATAAACACGATCCCGACATAAAAAACGATCCAAAAATTAAATTAAATGTCGAACTTCTTAAACAAAAAATAAAAGACCTTTTTAAAGAGCACAATTTCGATTTTGATTATGAGACTTATCTAAGCTCTATATATTCAAAATTCGCTCGCGAACCTGAATTTTCTAAGTACTTGAAAGATGTGCTCAATGCGAATTTTTCCCTCACAGATCCTACTGTTAGGAAAGTGGAAGGTTTAGCTCAGACCTTAGAAGAAGTTATGAATGGTGTTATCCGCCTCTCAGAAAGTATATCTGAACAATTGAATGAGATAGATGCTCGTTTAAATGCCATTGAAAGTGGAGCATTTCATATAGCTCAGTCTGGAGTCCCTCTCGAGATTAGGACATCTGATCAGATTAAAGAGACAAGCGAACAAAATGTGAGAGGTCAAGTTCTAAATGAGCTTAAAGACTTATTTAATAAGAAAAAGCAATTGGAACGCTAATTTTTCATGCATATTTCATTTTTTAATCGGGTTAATTTATTTATAAAAGCCCCTTTATATATCGAAGGCTAGACAATAAGATTATACTACCAAAAATCATAACACACATTATCAAATATAGAATATTTGTATAGAGAAGTGAATTAAATGTATAAAACTCGAACTGGATGGTACTAAGATTATTTAATTGAAGTATTAGATTAAATAGGAGAGGGCCAAGAAAAAGAATCGTTATAATTGCACCGATAATTCCAATTATATATCCTACTATTGCGTCTGAAGGATAATGACTTCCCAATTGGACTCGGGAAAATGCTATCACTCCCGCGCCTCCTAATAAGAGGAATAACATAATTGGGGATGATATGATATATCCTATAATAATGGCTTGAGACGCAGCGTTATAAGAATGCCAAGATGGAAAACTACCCGAGGTTGATTTACGTTCGTAAAGCACAATATCTTCAAGTACACTGGAAGGTCTTTTTCTCCTTATAATTTGCTTAATTGGAACAATTATTATAATTCCCAATAGATACCCAATTCCAATATATGAGAAAGATCTCGGATCAAACCAAATAAAAGAAAAATACACAATTAAAAATAACCAGATAGTTTCTCTTCCCACAAAAGAAACAACTCGTAGTATATAAGTGAAAAATCTCCCCCCATATCCATTATATTTTAAAATTTGCTTTTGATCCCAACTCTCTAAATTCTTCAGTTTCTCTTGTGAATTCATAATAATAACAATTAAACGTAGCTGAAATAATCTTCTGTGGTACTATAACCGAATTCTCACTTTAATAAAACCGACACAGTCAATTTTGTCTTTTTGAGGCCCTTTTAATTCTTATCTTTCTATACCTCCTCGAAATCGACTTCATAAAATAATTCCTTACCACCAAGTTCGGGGGGCGTAATCTTAACTTTTCCTGCTTTCTTAATAACATGTACCGTCTTTTTATTTTCGATATGGATATTACCATAGAATGATTGAATTCCTTTCTCTTTCGCAATAATTATCATATAGTTATAGAGATATGAGCCTAATCCGATTCCTCTCCAATCTTTATGGACCACAAAACTAAACTCGGCAGAATTTTGATTCGGATTATAATAATAGGTTGCGTTCCCAATCATTTTTTCATTCCCTATCTCACCAACAAAAGCCCCTATCGAAAACACATTATTATAATCGATATTAACCTCATTTTGAGTCTTTTTATGAGCAAATTCATTTCGAACTTCGAAAAATCGTAAATATCTATCCCTTTCATCAAGAGAATAGTATAAATCTTTAAGTAAATCCTCGTCCGTTGTTTTTAAAGGACGGATTGAGATTTCCTCTCCTTCTTTAGTCTTATATATCGTTTCATATTCTCTGGGATATCGTACAATATTTCCCTCCGTGTCTACAGGGAGCATTTGATCTGAATAAATATAATTCAGAGTCTTTGCCTCTTTTAATAATTGCTCTCTAAAATTAGGGTGGGCAATGCTTATTAGTTCAATTACACGTTCTCGAATTGATTTACCATGTAAATATGCAACACCCCATTCTGTCACCACATAATGCACATCTCCTCGTGATAATAAAATTCCCGCACCCTCATCTAAATGCGAAACAACTCTCGAATGTTTTCCGTCTCTTGTAACAGAAGGCATAATGATGATGGGCTTTCCACCCTTTGAAAAGGCGGCTCCTCGAATAAAATCCACTGTCTCTCCGAATCCCGAATAAAATGAATAGCCCTCGGTTGCCGCATTTACTTGTCCAGTTAAGTCGATCTGTCGGGCAGAATTAATTGAGACCATATTTTTGTTTTTACTTATATATTTTGGATTACACACATAATCTGATGGATAAAATTCTATATAGGGATTATTATCAACAAAATCATATAGCTTCTGTGAACCCAAAGCGAAACTCGTGATGATTTTTTCGGGATGGAAGTTTTTCTTGCGACATGTCAAAATACCGTCTTCTATCAATGGAATAATCGCATCGGTTATATAATGTGAATGCATACCTAAATCTTTCTTATTTGAAAGGTATTCCAAAATATTATTGGGTAAATCTCCAAATCCTATATGAATAGTGGACTTATTTTGAACCAAATTGGATAAATTCTGACCTAGCTTATCCACAATTTCAGTAGGCTCATCAAATTTAAATTCTAATAAAGGGTGGTCGTGATAGATAAAATTATCTATCTCTTTTAAATGAATAAAGCTACTACCTAATGTTCTGGGCATTTGCGGGTTTATTTCTGCAATCGTAAGATATGCGGTTTGGGCAATTGGCTTAGCAATATCTACATTTATCCCTAAGGAGCAAAAACCGTATTGATCTGGGGGAGATACTTGGATTAAAGCCACATCAATATATCTCCGTCCTGATTTAATTAACTTTGGGATTTCACTCACGTGTATCGGTGTATAATCGGCTTGTCCACTATTTACTTCCTCTCGTAGTGTGTCGCCGATAAAGAGTGCGTTGTGTCTAAAAGCATCTTCTCGTTTATGTTTTGGAAAATATTTTTCGGGACCAATGGTTAGAAAATGGATGATTTCGGTATCGACTAATCTTTCTGATTGTCTCATTAACTCTTTGGTGAGTGATTGGGGTTCAGAACAGCCTGAATCAATAAATACCCGATTTCCTGGTATAATCTTCTTTATAGCATTTTCCACGCTTATCTCTTTATCTCTCCATTTATCTCTCCAATTTGAAGTTAGATGCTCTATATTTTCCATAGTTTATGATTAATATGATTAATGAGTATATTATCTTCTGTTGCTTTAATATATTTTATCTAGAGATCCTCTTTAAAATCAGAGTTTTCTTGTAGAGAATTTAAACTCTTAATTTTTTATGAAGTGAAATCAAATCCCAATTTACGATTCTATCAAGATGATGTTCGGATCCTATAATATAAACTAATGATTTCATAAAAACTTTCCTTGACAAATTTATTATTTGTCAGAATATTTTGTTTTTCATTAAACCCAATTATAATTTTACTATAATGTTGTAAAGAAAATGTCTGAAAAAGAAGAAAAAATGGAAAGCATCCTTTCCGAGAAGAGAGTCTTCGATCCGGTTAAATTAAATCCAGAATATGCAAAAACCGGTATGTCTTTTGATGAGTATAAAGACCTTTATAAGAAATCCATCGAAGATATGGAAGGATTTTGGGATGAACAAGCCAAATCACTTGATTGGTTTAAACCATACGATAAGGTGTGGGAAAAAACCGACCTTTTCCCTGGAAAGTGGTTTGTCGGAGGAAAATTAAATGTATGCTATAATTGTATAGATAGGCATATTGAAGCGGGAAAAGGTGATAAAGTCGCGATCATTTGGGAGGCTGATGAACCCGGCGAAGTGCGAAAATTCACCTATACTCAACTTAAAGAAGAAGTCTGTAAGGTTGCGAATGGAATGAAAAATCTCGGACTCGAAAAAGGAGACAGAGTCACAATCTGGCTACCAATGATCCCAGAGTTAGCTATTATTATGCTTGCGTGCTCCAGAATTGGAGTGATTCATTCTATAGTCTTTGGCGGATTCTCAAAAGAAGCAGTGAAGGACAGAATCGATGATTCTGATTCAAAATTATTGTTTACATGCGATCAAACCTTACGCGCAGGGAAAACGTACCCGAAAATGAGTGATGTCGTCCAAATTATTGATGATGTACCGACTATAGAGCATGTAATCGTGGTCGAACGAACTGGCAATGAGGTTCCACACACAGATAAAGATATTTGGTATCGAGAGTTCATTAATGGTATGGATACTGAGTGTAAATGCGAAGAGATGGATTCTGAAGATACGCTTTTTATCCTTTATACGAGCGGAACTACTGGTAAGCCTAAAGGTGTAAAACATACGACTGCCGGATATATATTATATACATCATTCACACAAAAAATTGTCTTCAACTATAAAGAAGGTGATATATGGTATTGCACTGCGGATATAGGCTGGATTACGGGGCATAGCTACATTGTATATGGTCCTTTGGCAAATGGTGCTACAAGCTTGATGTTTGAGAGCGTACCTACGTATCCTGACGTAGACAGATTCTGGGATATAGTAGAACGACATAAAGTGACCCAATTTTATACCGCTCCAACCGCAATTCGGGCTTTAATGCGGTTCGGTGAAGATCCTGTAAATAAACACGATTTAAGTTCCTTACGAGTCTTGGGAACTGTGGGAGAGCCTATAAATCCCGAAGCATGGACTTGGTATCATCGAGTTATTGGAAAGGAACGCTGCCCCATTGTCGATACATATTGGCAAACTGAGACTGGGGGCTTTATTATGACTCCTATTGCAACCGCAACCCCGACCAAACCAGGATCCTGTTGCTTACCCTTCTTAGGAATTAAACCCGTAATTTTTGATGTGGAAGGAAACGAGGTGACGGAACCGGATGAGGGTGGATACTTCTGTATGGCGCAACCTTGGCCTGGAATGCTTCGAGATGTGTGGGGAGATACCGATCGTTTCAAATCCACTTACTTAAGTAGGTATGATGGTTATTACTACACTGGTGATGGCGCACGACGGGATGAAGATGGATATTATTGGATTTTAGGGCGTTTAGACGATGTTATTAAGGTCTCGGGCCATAGAATTGGAACGATGGAAGTGGAGTCAGCAATCGTAAGTCATCCTAAAGTTGCTGAAGCTGCTGTCGCACCATTTCCACATAAAATAAAGGGAAACGCAATCTGGGCATATGTTACCTTAATGGAAGGTGTGGAAAAAACAGAAGATCTCAGGAAAGAGATTACGATGCATGTTCGAAAGGAAATCGGTCCCGTGTTCCAACCAGATGTTGTTCAATTTGCGGATGCACTTCCTAAGACAAGGAGTGGGAAAATCATGAGACGCGTGCTGAAAGCAATCGCAGCTGGAACGGATATCGGAAACGTCACCACATTGGCAGATCCTTCAGTTGTCGATGATCTCTTAGAAGAACGCGAAAAAATGGACGTTGAAGTTCCAAAATAGGTCCACTTTTTTTAACTTTCTCTTATATCATTTCTTTTTATTTATTTCTGGTAATTTCCTTTTACATTACTAAATATTTTTATTTATCCTATCTTGGTTTTGTGAATTTAAACCTTAATGTTTAAATACTTCCAAATATATATAAAATATACCAACAATAGAAAGATATAGTATATATAGTCTATATAGGTGTCCTATAAATGGCATTACGAAATATTTATGTGGATGAAGAAACGTTCAATAGATTGAGAGAGTTCAAAGGTGTATCAAAAACCTTTACCGAAGTCATTAATAGCTTGCTAGATGAAAAGGTAGCGTCTTCTATAATGGAAGAAGAAAAAGATATGACTGTAGAAGTATTCTGAGACAAAATAAAAAACTCTCTCGTGATCTCTCTCTTCAGATAGTTCATTTTTATAAATGTGGTGTTCCAGCATTATGGGTATTACTTAAAACAATCCTAATATGTTTTCAAGAGATTTTTTATTAATTAAAAACATCATATCTAACTTTTTATAGGAAGTGTAAAATAGAATCTTGAACCCTTATCTCTTCCTTCAGATTTAACCCATATTTGCCCACCATGTAATTCGACAATCATTTTTGCAATATAAAGACCAAGTCCGGTGCCTCCACTTTCTATATCCCAACCTTGACCGTCCCTCAACCTCATTGAATTAATTAATTCTTCGATGTAGAGTTTCTGATAATCTTTCTATATATTATATATTCCCGTCAGAATTTATTAGGATCATTTAAATTATAAGCAATTATGTTTTTATTAAAATAGATGATCGGAGTTATAATTGCCGTCTTAGCAAACTTAGCATTCGTTTCATCTAACGCTATGTTTCGCAAAGTTGAGGATGATGTTTCACCTATTTTTATTAATATGTTCAGAACTGGAGTCGGATTAATAACATTTATTATATTTTCTTTGATTCTTGGTATTTTTAATACGATTTTTTCACTTCCTTGGACTTTATGGATAATATTAATCATAAGCTTTGTATTCGGTCAAGTTATTGGTGACACTTTTTATTTTAAATCTCAAAAACAGTTGGGTACCACTAAAGCTCTGGCAATTTCCATGACCTTTCCCTTTTTCACGTTTATTCTAGATCTCCTTTTCTTAGAGAGACCTTTTGAAATCTTCTTGATTCCATCAGCCATATTAATTTCTATAGGAATACTTATCATTTCGAAATACAAAATTGATTTAAATATAAATGAAAAGGAATTAAGAGTGAAAAAAAAAATTAAGAATTTCAAACACGATTCAAAAAACTTCAAAATAATTCCTTCACTATTCGCTATATTTGCTTCTCTTGGATGGGCATTAGGACTAATTATGATTGATTATGCTACAAATGAAATCAATCGTATCCTTTTTAATGAAAATTTAAGTTCAGTAGTTGGAAATGTTATTAGGTTTCCATTTGCGCTTGCTCTTTTGTCAATTATGGTAAAGAAAGAAAAAACTGATAATAATTTAGAGAAGAAAAGTACATGGTTATGGCTAATTTCCGCTTCGATAATCGGCACCTCTATGGGAGTTTATTTTTTTACAGAAGCAGCACGAATAGCAGGAGCTTCCGTAATGTCATTAATAGCTTCGGCTAATCCTCTCTTTGCGCTTCCAATAAGTTATATGTTAAATAAAGAAAAAATTTCGAAAAAAGGTTTTATCGGTGTAATGTTAACTATTATCGGCGTTATTCTGATCATTATCTAATTTACTAAGTTTCCCCTAAAAATTTTTTAATTATTCTGATAATCTCAAGAGGAGCATCCTCTTGAAGAAAATGTGAGGCATATTGAATTTGAAAGGTTTTTATTTCTGGATAAATCTTATGCCACCATTCAATCGTTTTCTCAGGAAATATAGGGTCCTTCATGCCCCATATTAAAATCTTATCCTTTTCCAAAAGCTTATCCAAATTATTTCTTACATGTGACATAATTGGTGCGCTTGGATGAGAATCACCCACGGGAATATCTTTAGGCCAGGCGAATGCCCCGATATAATATTCTTCACTCGGAAAGGGTGCTGTGTATGCATTAATCATTGATTCGGTAATATTATCCTTCTGATAAATTCCTCCCTTAATTAAACCTTCGATATTCATGATAAATTGTTTATAAATCCCTTTCTCTTCCAATATTGCGTACCACGGTTTCCTATCCTCATTCATTATCCCAACTGAGGTATTCATAATCACTAAGCGTTTAATTCGCTCCGCATGATCGACTGCGAATCCTAACCCAATTGGACCTCCCCAATCTTGTATTACTAATGTGATATTCTCTAGATCCAATCTAAGTAGTAATTGCGTGAAATTTTCAACATGTTCTTTCATTAAATATTCTTTATCTTGTGGTACATCGCTCTTTCCGAAACCCATTTGATCAGGAGCGATTACTCGATTTGCTTTTGAAAGCTCTTTGATAAAATTTCTGTATAAATAAGACCAAGTAGGCTCACCATGTAAACATACTATAGGCTCCCCCGTTCCCTCATCTGCATAATGCATATTAAATCCATTAATTTTCTCAAAATGCGGTTTGAATGGATAAGTTCCATCAAAAGTTTCATTCTTCATATATGCTCTATTCATCTAAATTACCTTGAGTTTGAAATTACTAAATATATTTATAGATTTATCTAGCTAAATCGTTTTATAGAATACAATGGTTGAATTCTATATATTTTCTTCTATTTGCTTTGATAAAGTATCAAAATTCTCCAACACAGAGCCTACACAAGATTCCTCATTAATAATAAGCGCTAAGAAAGCACTTTTAATTTTAGTCTTTAAGATCATTATAGAAATATCTTCTAATTGGGCAATTATCTTCTTAACCTTCCTACCGCTCACACAATCACCAATATCTTCTGCACTACGTAATGCTGAAGCGATAAGAGGAATAAACTCATCAAAATTATATGTTCCTTCTGTATTTTCGACAATCAATCTTCCATCTTTATAAGCAAGGATCACCCCCGAGAGATCCCCTTGCACCTTTATATCATCAATTATTTCATTCAATTTGCTAATTTTCGGAATATCTGTAGGGTTTGGATTATCCATATAATTAACTAGAAGAATTAATATCAATTTAATTTTATAATAATTTAAGTGATTTTTGATATGCAAGATGATATTGTGAAACAAATTAATCGAACAGACAATGAATTCATTCGAAATGAATTGATTCCTTTCTTACGAATTCAAAGTAATACAGCCAATAAAAAGGGAATAAATGAAGCTATAACCTATATCAAATCATACATCGAAGATATTTCAGAGGAAATAATAGAATTCCAAGGTGAGATTAATCCCATAATTCTCTCACACGTAAGAGGGGACTCGGAAAAGTATCTATTAATATACATGATGTATGATACCCAACCAATAAAAAATGGAAATAAATGGATTTCACCTCCTTCTAAAGCGAAAATAAAAATAAATCCTTCTTTGTCAGAGTTAGGTGAATGTATTTTTGCCCGAGGGGCCTATAATTCTAAAACTCCGTTAATCGCCTTTTTAAATGTAGTAAAAATTTTAAAATCAATGAATCAATTACCTCTATCGCTTTATCTAATATTCGATGGAGAGGAAGAAATGGGTTCTCCTTCGTTTGCTAAATTCATTCAAAACAATTTAACTCATATACGAAAGTGTAAGGATGCATATTATCCAGCGCTAAAACAAAATCTCAATGGAGATGCCGTTCTCAAGTTGGGCTATAAAGGGATTCTATCGTTCACGATAGAGATATTCAGTGATAATGAAGAGGTGCATTCTTCATATGCAAATAATGTCCCGAATCCTGCTTACGATCTTATACGATTGATTAATTATCTCCTTCCAGATGATGTAATCTCGCTCCCAATTCTTTCAAAAAAATACGAGGTATCAACAGAAGATAGACAACTTCTTAAAGATCTTACCTATAAACAATCTATTAAAAATATTGAAAAAAAAGCGGGAATAATAAATTCAATTAACACTGAACCGGATGAATTTTTTAATCAATATCTATTTGAACCCACTTTCAATATATCAACACTTAAATCGGGTTATTTAAACTCAGGATTTAAAAATTCTGTTCCTAATAGATCTTCATGTAATATCGATATCAGATTTGCTCACAACATTTCTATTGATACATTATTTCATCAACTGCAAGAAAAAGTAAAGAAATATAAAAATAAACTACACTCAAATGTCAGAATCACTAAAAATATGGGGTATGGAAGTTCAAAAGTCCCGAAAAAATCAACCTTAGTACAGAGTCTTGAGGAAGCATTCACAAAATTAAATATATCTACAGAAATTTGGCCTATTAGTGCGGCAGCTTCTCCGTTAAATATAATGCAAAATCAATTCGGTATGAATTATATCACGGGGGGACTCGGAATTGGAGGAAATGCTCACGCTGCGAATGAATTTGTAAAATTAAATTCTATTTTGAATGCGCGGTTAGGTTATCATTTCTTTTTGAACGCGTATAAAAACCGTATAAATAAGATTGATTCAGTTTGAAATGGGGAATTAATATCCCTTGAATAATCCCTTAATTCCTCGCCTTTTTGTCTCGATTGCTTGTTGACTACATAATTCTGAACAACATAAACATGAGATACATTTTTCTCTCTGAAATTCGGGATATCTTGAATTATTGAATTCAATCGCATCTGCGGGGCAAATTTGGGCGCACTCTTGACAGCCTACGCATTTATTCTTGTTTAAGATCGGAATCTTCTTAGTAACTTTATACACAATCCTACTTGTTATATAGGAACCTATCTTTAGCATGCGCTTTCCAGGAATTTTAAATTTTGGAGTCTTTTTTTTAGCCTCTTTGAGTGACATTCCCACTATCTCGATTTTTTCAAGCTCACTAACTCCCAACTCTCTTTTTTTTGCCTCCTTTAAATGAGGAATCAAGTCTGGATCAACTTCGCCGAGCTCTAAGGCGATTGTATCTAATGCTAATTCGTCTGTACCCGCCATTACCAAATTCCATTCTACCATTTTGCCTGATACAGGTCCCATAGTTCCTTGCATTATTTTTTGGAGATCATATACGATGATGCGATTGAGTTTGTTATGATAAACCCAAGAAAAATTATCTGCGATACATTTCCCAAACTCATATGGTGTTTTTCCCAAGAGATGGTATTTTGCCTTTAGACCACCTGGAATTATTCCCCAATAATTCTTTATCGCACCTGTCATAGTAGCTTCTCCATGCGTCTTTAGTTTGGGTAAATTGATAATAATATCAGAATCTTTGATCGGTTTTGATACATAATAATCTGTCAATTTCTCTCCGTCTTCTATTTTTTCATGATAAGGGATTTCATTTTCGAATTCCTTGAAAACTACCCCGGAGTTATTACAGATTTCGTAAATTCCTACTTTTTTCGCGATATCAATAGCATTTTTTTTGAATTGTCCTGGGCTATCCCCTATAAAAATATTTTTGATCTGGACCTCTTTCTTTTGCAAATATTTAATTACTCCTTTAACAAATCTAGGCTGCGTGCATGCGTCCTTTTTTCCTATCAAAAGATTTGGTTTTAATAGAATCTGCTTTGCGCTATTTAGATTAAAATGAAAGTCAGATTCGATAAGCTCTATAGCATGGATTATTGCTTCCTCAGTTGTGGGGAAACCTTCAATATTAACAATAGATACTATTGTTTTATTTTTGCTCATTTTCTTCAGTCTTTGAGGTTTTATTTAGTATATATAATTCCTTGTTCAACTTTTTCTATTTTTTGATTCTCAATATGTAAGTATAGAGATTTTAAAATTATGTATTCCCTAATCAAAATGTATAAATCTATCTCTAATTAATCTGCTCTAACAACTTGAATCAATATTCCAAACAAAAATGTAAAACTATATTAGTAATATATCTTATTTTTTTTAAAAAATTAGGTATTTCTAAGAAAAAAATTCCAGTTTTCATAGGGTTTTTGTGAAAATACAAATTTTTTTTAACAGCTTGTTTTATTATATTTATAATATTGTAAAGTTGGGTAGATTTGATTAAGAATATAGTTTACCTTTCAAAGCTTTATCTATGAAAAAATTGAAATAGTAAGAGAAATTTGTAATGTCATATTTTCAAACTTGGGTTTTCGATTCATGGGTATTCAACTCTCAATTAGAATTTCAAAAAGGAGGAATATATCATTCCTAGCGATGCGCTTTTCAAAATTGTAATCTTTGGAGATGGAGGAGTAGGAAAGACAACTCTAGTGAAGAGATTTCTCACTGGTATTTTTGATACTTCCACAACGATGACAATCGGGGTAGATTTTTATGTAAAGAAACTAACAATGTACGGGAAAAAAGTTTCACTGCAAATCTGGGATTTTGCTGGTGAAGATAGATTTCGGTTCTTACTTCCAAGCTATGTTGCGGGTTCATCTGGAGGAATCTTTATGTTTGACATCACTCGATACACAAGTCTGAAAAATTTCGAAGATTGGCTTAATATTTTCAGGGATGGTTATCATTTGAAACAATCTGGTAATACGTTACCAGTCCTAATGGTGGGAGGAAAATTAGATCTTGAGTATAAACGGTCTGTGTCTCGTGAACAAGCGGAGGCGGTAGTAAGAAGCCAGAATCTGTATGAATATATGGAATGCTCTGCGAAGACGGGAAAAAATGTCGAAAAAATATTCGAGACGATTACACGATTATTATTGCAGAGATCTGGTATAGCAACTCAAGAGACCAAGCACATCTAATACCTCAAAACTTGTTCTATTCGGTCATATTGAATTATTAGGCAGTTATTAATGAGTTAATATCCTTATTAACACCTTAATAATAATAATTGTAAACCCTATGACTAATGAAATGTTTTATTTCCATTTCTAAGTAGCTTACGTAATTTATTCTTTGAATATTCGTCTTAGAGATTCCAACTTATCTTATTTCTGCTTAGTTTATTTTAAAATTGATATATAAATCAGAGTCAATTTTCTTGACTATTTGCGAAGACATTTTTAAAGATGTCCGTAGACATAATTTGTCGGGGACTCTATGCAATACTATGGAATAAAAATGGCCATCCCATAAAAATTTTCAAAGTATATTCAATCTTTAAGTGTAATATTGTATTTTGCTTAAATTGTATTTGGCAAAAACAATTTGAATATATAAGGTAGCATATTTTTTTCTCTATTTTTCCATAGCATCCAGAAATAAAAGCTATCAAGGCTGCCTATGAAAGGAAGAAATTATTTTTGCATATCAACTTAAGAATACATTTGTCTAAAATAATTCTCAAATTCCAACAATTACTAAATTATAATATTTCTACCTCACGCAATTTCGAATGTATGTGATTGTCTATTTCTATTTTAACTATCTAGTTAAAGTTCAATATAAATCCTTTATATTAATTGGATGATAAAAAAATAAAACAAAATACACTCATGTAAACTAATTCGTTAGAATATCAGTTAACTTGATTTTTATTATTTACAAATAAAACAGATTCATATTTTCGAATATCTTGCCAAATGGACTGGAAAATCTTTCCGAATTTTTATTTCACGCTTATATAATTCAAGCTTATCTCGAATGAACGATACTTGGTCTGAATT
Organism: Promethearchaeota archaeon; assembly: GCA_008080735.1. Classification (GTDB taxonomy): domain Archaea; phylum Asgardarchaeota; class Lokiarchaeia; order Sigyniarchaeales; family SOKP01; genus TEKIR-8. The sequence continues at coordinate 38,470 of SHMW01000009.1, read as the reverse complement.
TATGTTTGAGCCAAATTTATTGAGATGATCTTCCAAAATCTCGATGGCACGCTGTAATTCCATTATCCTCTGCTCAATTCTATTATCCAATTCTCTCCCTCTTTCTTAAGGATTATAGATTATAAATTATTAAGTATTTTAAATATAAAGTCTCTGCAAGTTTTCTATAATTTAATTAATATCTTAGGCCTCTAAAAGGAACATATCATGCTAATATTTAAACACTTTTTTCTCCGCCAGAATTAGCTGCATTTGATTGAAATTCTTTTATATAATAAATTGCGTCATTTAATGCTATATTTGATAAGTAGAGGCGATTTTTTAAATATTTGATATTGAGGGAATCTTAATCAAATTAATCAAATTTTATAAATTCGCATTTGTATTATTATGATAAGAATAAGATTAACAGTGGTTAGGGAAAAATGCCAGAAGGGCTCTTGTTACTCCATTTTAATAATAGAAGTGGAATAGAAATTTTAGATAAACATCCGAAGGAGATCGCATCTCGTATATCTAAAAAAACCTTACTTCAAGTATATAACATGCACCAATACTCCAGGCAAGAAGGAACGGCGTGGCTTAATTTAGAATCGATAAATTTTATTTCCTATTATTCTGGTCCGTCCTCTAATTATTTTGTCGTATTGATATTGAACATTCTTGAAGATCCAGAAGATTTCGAAAAAGAGATAGAGGTAATTGCTCAAAAAGTTCTTAATAATCTCGATAGCGGACAGGAAAATGGATATCTTCCTATTGCGGCGCTCAGAGAATTAGAATTAGCCTAACCTAACGCACAAAAAGATCATTAAGATTTTCTAATACTAGATCTGGTAGTAAATCTTTATCAATTTTATCGGAATTTTGTGATTTCTTCCTTAGTTCATTAATTTCCTTCTTGTTCGTGACTCCCGTCATAACTGCGATTGTTTTAATTCCTGCCCTATTCCCTGCCATAATATCAGTATTTAATCTATCTCCAAAAATGCAGGTTTTTTCAGCACTTAATTGCCTATCTTCTAAAATTGATAGAATTCCAAAGGGATTAGGTTTTCCAAAAATTTTCTTGGGTGGATGACCAGTACAAACTTGGACGGCGTTTACCATAACTCCTGCCCCTGGCATTAGACCATCTTCGCTTGGTAGTGTAGAGTCTGCATTTGTAGCATAGAAAATCGCATTTCCTTCTAAAATACATTTTTGGGCAATTGCCAAGTTTTTATAGTGAAAATCTCTATCTAACCCTACAATTACATAATCTACGAGCTTGAATTCTTTTTTATGCTTAATTATATAATGACCTTTTGCTTTGAGTTCTTCTTTTAATCCAATCTCTCCAATTACGAATATTTTCGCATTCTGGTTTAACTTGGTTATCTCGGATGCTGTAATCGATGCACTTGTGTAAAAGTCCTCTCTCTTGCATTGGATATTCATATTAGTTAATCTCTTCACATACGCTTTTCTGGTTGCGGTGGAGTTATTTGAATTAAATACCACATCAATGGAATTATCCTTTAGGGTTTGAATAATCGAATCCACATTTGGAATTAATTGACTTCCACGATATACAACACCGTCTAGGTCAAAAATAGCTAACTCTAACTCTGCTAATTCTGGAATTAATTCAATCATGATAATTACCTTACATAATGTGCTATTTTTTTTTATCTTTAGCAAAATTCTTAATACCAGAAGAGCTAATAATAAAAAAAGAAAAGGGCTATGATTTAAAATTCATTTTGAAGATTCATTTTTCAATTTGTCGCCCGACCCCGAAATAAATCAATAGGATTCCCGCAATAACTAAAAATAATCCAATAATGGACCATATCGTCCTAAAAAGGTCTATATTTAAATAATTAGCAAAAAAGGTTCCATACATGAATAAAAACAGAAACGTGATTCCAAGAATAAAGTATTTCCATCTATCCTTGAGATCTTTTGTGGTGAAATTGGTATATATCCTTATAGCATAATAGTAGGAAGGAATTGTTGCCCCAAGAAAGAGCACGAGCATAAGATATATAAAAAAGCCCAGAGTGTAAACAGGTTTCCAATTAGTATCAGGATTTATCGATACACCCTCAAATGGAAGGAAAAGGAGCATCAAAAAAAGCAGCGCACCGTAGATAATAATGATGCTGAGCTGTTTATAACTATCTATGACTTTTCCCGATTTATAGATTAAAAGTACAAATACTACGAAAAAGATAGGTCCTAAACTAATAAAGTAATTAGTAAAAAAGTTCAGAATCAGAACGACCGCCTCTAAACCTTCAATCTGGAGGGGTGCATAAATAAAATTGAGAAACAATCCCAGTCCTACAGAAAAATAAAATCCTGAAAATATCTGGTTTATTCGTTTATTATTGCGTTTTAAGGTGCGATATCCTAGAAAAATACATACAATAAAGATTAGCCCTTGGATGACATAGATTTGAAAGAATCGAATCGGATCTAAATCTAAAGCTGTAATTATGACCACATTCCAATAATATTCTTATATTCAATAATAATAAATTATTAACTGAATACCTATTTAATTTTATCTCTATGATTTCCATTATCTCTATTATCAAAAACTATATTCTATAATATCATCTTGTAGTGACCTATCCATGATTAGTTGCTAATTTGACCATGAAAAAATTGCCAAAAATTTAAAAAACAATTACCCGATGCTTCTCATCTAAAATAATCCTAAGGGAAATCCGAGGATAACTTGGAATAATTGAATACCTAACGTGATAAAAATGGGGTTTAAAATATTATCTGCGATAACCATGGGAAAATAATCGAAAATGAAAAATATCAATGCTCCAATGATCGCATAGATAGGACCTACGATAACCAATCCGAATAAATAGGCACTAGCAACACCCGCGATGAAGCCCTCAATGGTTTTTTCTTGCCCTCCAATACAAATGACTTTTTTATTTCCAAAAATTCTTCCAACTAAGGCAGCTAACGCGTCAGAAAAACAGGCTATCATTAATCCTGCTGTATACGCTAAAATATGAACAACTCCTAAAACATATAAGAGATATGTAAACATTGCTCCAACAATTAAATATATGTGCGGCCCTACAGCATTATGCTCTTGATTGCGCAGCACTGAACGGGTCAGAAAATTAAACATTGAATATTTTGCCCCCCACAGAACCCTGATCAAATCGGAAATGACCATAAACATAAATGCTCCAATAAGACCGAATAAAGTGATGTCAATGATGCCTTCTAAACTCCCTAAAACGTAAGGATAATTAGATACCTCCCCCCATAGTACATTATACAATGGCTCCGTAGAATTAATCAAAATAAATATCCCTAAATTTGCCAAATCTGCAATAGGTGGGAGTATAATACATCCAAAATAGCCAAAAATGAATAATAATCCAGTAAGATGGAAACTTTTCCGAATGATTTCCATCTTTATCGGGATCTGTTCTCTGTACGGATTTTGTTTTTTCATCTTTTTGATGTACCGTTTAATTCGCGGTAAGTCGCCGTTTGAGGTATTAAAATCCTCCTCGGTCATTTTGCGGTCTGTTTTTTTTACTAAATATCCGAATCCTCCAAAAAGTACCATCAGTATTCCAATCCACCATATCATAAATCCGGTGAGCGGGTATTGGAAGAGCCCAATAATCGAGTTATAATAGGCTACAAAAAGGAGCAAGGAAGCACATACAAAGGTTGATAGTCCCCCATAGGGATTCTTCTTGCGCCCCGTTTTACCGATATACACCATCAAAAACACGATTGCCAATAATATAAAAGTTAATGTCGTATTATATGCCTTGCCAACAATATCCCAATAATTCAAAATAACAAAATTCATAATGGCTAAACAAAAAATTCAATTATATTTGAGAATAATTAATCAAATAAATTTCTAATTAAATTGCCTAAATATGTAGAATAAAACCATTCAAATTAAAATTTTAAATTGGAGAAGAGTATCATTCAGTTCACAGAAGTTCTTAAGAAGTCTGAAAGGACCTATATTCCCCTCTATTGCACGGGATATCCAGAACACGCATTTATGGAAAATTATCTCGAACAATATGGCATTAAATCCGATGAAAATGATAACTTTGTATTAAATGGAAAGGACTTTTCTCTGATTAAAAATATGGGCTTCGATGCAGTGTCTCTTTGGGATTTTAGACGGGGAAAAACTTACTCTGAGTATACCCCTCCCAAATCAGATGAGAAAGTCGATGCGTGGGGAAGAATTATTAAGAATGGATGGTATTCATGGGATGGAGTCTTTAAGAGTGAAAGGATCGTTAAGGACTGGTCGAAGCTTCAACCTCCCGAGCAAAATGAAATCGACATATTAGCGCATTTCTTAGCACAAACCTACGGCATTGAATTTGTGTTATCTTTACCCGGTTTATTTGAAAAAACATGGCAGTCCATGGGATTTCTTACATTTTCAAAAGCATTTCGCCAAAATCCAGCACTTATACGGACTGTTATCAACTTTTTTTTTGACTATATACTTGATTTGGTGGGAATTTTACAAGCAGCTGGTGCGAAAATCTTTCTTGTGGCAGACGATATGGGATACAATCAGCGGAATTTCATTCCGAAATCCTATATAAAAGAGTTCTTTTTAGAGAAATACCGAATAATAGCAAACTCAATTCATTCACACGGAAATCACCTCATCCTCCATTCTGATGGCTACATTGACAATATAATTGACTTATTCATTGAAATGGGGTTCGATGCTGTCCAAAGTATCGAACCAAATGCAGGTAACGACATTTTTACCCTTTTTGAAACCTACGGGGATGAGATCTGCTTCATCGGAAATATAGATAATGGCGCGATGCTCACCTATGCAAAATCCTCAGAAGTTCGCTCTTATGTACAACACCTATTACATTCAGCCGAAGAATCTCACTCTCGCTTAGTTATTTCTCCTACTCAACAAATAAATGAAATTTTAAAACCAGAAAATGTATATGCTATGATTAAATCGGTTCAGACATATAATAAATCTTTAGGGATGTAAGTTTTTCACGATATCACGATGGAATGAACAACATTTGCTCTCAGATTCCACTCAGAATCTACTCATCATTTGCTTAACCATCCGATTATATCGTTTTCGAAATTTTTATTTATTAGCAAGAGTTTTAAATCTTAATAATCTGGTAATATGTTCTATTTGAAAAAACAAAAAAAGTTTTAAAATATAATAAAAATTAAATAATATCAATCTAAGTTTAAATATAACTTACTAGGTTACAATAATATATCATCCAATCATTACATAAAATAACACATTTTTGGAGACTTAACTTATGGAAGAATCTACTGGTGAAACTCTCGATGGAATCCTGAAGCAACTTCTTGCTGCTATTCCCGAAGTCAAATCGACAGCTATCGTATCTGTCGAAGGACTTCCAATTGCGTCTGCATTACCGCAAGGGGTTGATGAGACGCGTATCGCTGCGATGACCGCAGCTATCTTGTCCCTAGGGGAAAGAGCCGCCCATGAAATGGGCAAAGGTGAGCTCGAACAGATTATGGTCAAAGGCTCGGATGGTTACCTACTCGTCCTCGCAGCAGGTCCAAATGCGGTGCTTGTAGTCTCCACTACTCCCGATGTCCGACTCGGGCTCATTTTTCTGGATTGTAAACGGACGACCGAGAAAATTGCAAAACTAATTTAGATAATTCCTAAAGATGAGAAGGAATTTCATCTCATCGTTAAGGTCTGAAAAGGATCGCATCTCCCAACCTTGAGTTTGAGAATGAGGATCTTTTTGGGGGATCCAATGAGAGGGCGATATCATGAATCTTCTGATCGAGACGCATCGATTCTCAGAATTTATGTTTGACGATTCCAACTATTTAAAGAAGGTATTTTTAGATAGGGAGAGACCTCAACCTAGGACAATATTTTGGGTCCGAGATGTATTAAGTACACGCTCCTATAATAAATTTATAAACCTCTTTCCAAATACCCATCAGAATGAGATACGTTCGATGCTTACCTCCTCCCAGTACGAACAGTTTAGAGAAGATATCACAGAAATGTTTGATGGATGGGTTCTTAGTAATCCATACACAACGCCATATGTTTCCGAGAAATCGGGCTTACATTATAAGATGTATGGGAAAGATTTGGAGAAGACGGAGTTCAGCATTATTTCCAGAATCGCGGCTATTTTCAATAGATTTTACGGTAAGAATATGGATTTGAGTGCTATTGAGAAAAAGTTAGGAAACCCAATACCGATAGAAAAATAGAATCCGCTAAATATTAAATTTAATCTCTTCTTATTTCTTTGTATAGTACGAATAGCAAGAAAAAAGTATAACGCAATTACTAATCCTTGGATTATGTAGACTTGTATAAAACGTGTAAGGTCTAGTTGCATTATCATTTTAAAAACCATGTATTAGAAATATTATACTGATAGAATTAGTAAATAACTAATTCTTTAATCATCTTAGTAAGATAGTTAATAGAAATATTATATTATTTAAACATACTCATATCATTACTTTAATTGTCTCCCCACTCCATAATACATAGCATATATATAGAAAAAGATGCCCAACAGCGAAATACTTAATCCTATTGATACAATAATATTCGAAGTATAATTAGCTATAAACACAAAGTCCATATATAAAATCAATCCAATTACTCCAACTATAAAAAATTTCCATCTTTTCTTAATATCAAGGTCATCAAATCTCTTATAAATCCTATAACTGGTATATAATATAGGAATAGTCGTGAATAGAGTACTAATCACAATTACATATAATAAATAAGCAAGACTAAATATGGGAAACCAATCGGTTGATTCATTTACTATCACACCATCATCTACAAAAAAGAATATTTTTAAAAACAAAACTAATGCATACACTCCAATTATACCAAGCTGTTTTGGAGTATTCATGTATTTTTCTGATTTCAATAAAATCATATTAAAAATCAAAAGGAAGATTGGAGCAAATGCGACACTAAAATTGGTAAGAAAATCCAAAATAAGAACAATCTCCTCAATAATAATAAAAGCAAATACCATATTCAAAACTAAACCAACGGCACTCCAAATATACACCATACTAAAGACGATATTTAGTCTTTTCTTACTACGTGTCAAGATTTTATATATTATAAATAAACAAAACACAAGTAAGGCTCCTTGATAAATATATAACATATAAAATCGGTTAGGATCCAAAGCAGTCATAATTATATGATTTAGAATAATTAACTAAGAATTCATCTATTAAATTAATCAAATTAATAACTTAAATTCTTTTTCTTATCTTTTGGACTATTATGTAAAATTTATTCGTCAAATACCAATTCTAATTATAAATTCCAATAGGGAATCCAATAAAATAAGATAAAAGGCCTAAAACAATAGTTATGACTATTGGATTAAGGATATTATCAGCTACACGTAAAGGAAAATAATCTAATAAAAAGAATATGAGCGTTGCTATGATTGAATAAAAGGGACCAACCGTAAGTAATCCTATTATATATGAACAAGCAATTCCTGCAATAAATCCTTCGATTGTTTTAGTTTCTCCACCGATACATTCAACTTTATGATTTCCAAATCTTCGACCTATTAAAACAGCAATAGCATCTGAAAAACAAGCTATTAATAACCCAGAATATACAATCATAATATCTACCCAACCAACCGCATAAAGTAAATAGGAAAAGACTGCACCTATTACCAAATATATCTGTGGACCAACAGCATTATATTCCTTGTTTCTAAGAATGGATTTTGTTAAAAAATTAAACATCGAATATTCCGGACCCCATAAAACCCGAATAAGATCTGAAATAATCATGAAAAAAAGCGCTCCGATTAACCCAAACATAGTAAGGTCAACAACAGCTTGAAAATCTCCAAATGAATATGGATAAACACTCGGATTCCCCCAAAAATTCCTAAGTTATCTTGGGTTTGGAGATAGGGAGAGGAGCACTAGCAAATTTAGGAAAGTCTTTTCTGAATCCCGAGACTAAATTTGCCTGATGAGTTTTAAATACAATCTGGAATATATCATATATCATCCCAGGAGAAAAATTAGCTCTTTGGTTAATAATTGATAAATAAAATTAAACCATCAGACTACGGGACGATAGGCCACTGGGATGCTATTTTTCTCCATCCTCTTTTTCATCTTTTTCGTCTGTAGATCCGTATTTTGCCCTCACGCTCGTCTTATTATAATAACTAAACGCTCTAAATATGCTTTTTGCCAATTCTTTTATTTTTCTTGAAATTCTTGAGCCTAAAGTTTCTTCAGCATATTCTAAGTTAATGAGGGGATAGTACGGATAGTATTCACCATCAATTCGCACGTTTTCAATGATGATTATCTCGAGATCACTCTTACTCATTTACTCTAACACCCTGTTTCAATTGCGAAATGTAATCGATCTATACAACAAACTCGTCCTATTTAAAGCGATCCATTAAAAAATTAAGATTTACGAGACTCTTCATTTTCAGTGTTCTTAGTACTGTAATCTTTATTTTTCTATTTGGACTGCCACACTTTATAAATTAAAAATAAAAAGATTGCTCGGAACAACATTCGTTTAGAGGAAGTGAATTATACGTTAATTTTTCATATCTATTTTGCTAAGCCTTTTATTATTAAGGATATTTTAAGGATAGAATTCCCATGGGATGCCCCTATTTGGATGTTAAATCTTGGTCCTTATAGATTTAAATAACAAATTTTGATATTGTTAATCGTTTCAATTAGATTAAGAAACAGAGGGTAAGTTCAATGTTTTCAAAAAAAAATACCAGAGTTTAATAACCATATCCTTGATTCTCCCATTTCTTACCATCTATGTTACTCAAGAAGTAATTCTAAACCTTTTATTTCTCGATTAATATCGATCCAATTCTTTACTCTAAAAATATTCTTTTTATTTTTTTCATTAATATTACGATTCCATGGTTGATCATAAAGAAAAAGAACAATTTCTGTTCTCTCTTTAATTGCCCACGCTAGATGCGGATTATCATCAATGTAGAGATCATAATTTAACCTCAGTTTGATATCATAAGGCTTTTCATTGACCAGAATGAGGTGCTGATAATGGATCCCATCAATAATTCCATGAGACTTCAAGGTGTCGCCTAATTGTACGCTATATTGTTCGCTACGTGCTGACACTATATCAACATGATGGATTTCATTTATTTCTTTTAACACAAATAACGCATATTCATCAATAAAAGGAATATCTGAGCTATTTTCGTATATTTTATGAAAGATCTCAAACGCATCTCTTTCCCTTATTTCCCATTCCTCGAAAAAATCCCATCGAGTAACATCACTTTTTTTATAATTTGTTTCAAATTGTTCATTATAAACTTCACAATATGTATCCATTAAATCAAGAAGAACACCATCCACATCCACCGCAATTTTCATATCCTATATATCAATTACCTACACTAAATTTAAACCTTATGCCTTTAGAACCGCTTAAAAAAGGGTTTAACCTTAAATAGGATATTCACCAAAGGATTTTTCTATGGAATCCGATAAGATTTAAAATAATTATTAAGATTATATTCTAAACTATACTGAACTTTAGTATTCTGCTTAAAACGTAATAAAAATTGAAATAGAAAAACAATAAGATCTTGGGATTTATAGAAATAAATGAATAGAGAGAAGATTGAAGAGGAGTTTGAACAGAGATCCTCAAAATTAGAACAATTGCTATATTTAAAGCAATTGATTTTGCGTGGAGCAACGGGATTTAAAATATTATTAGAAATTGAACAAAATTATCAATTAACCTATATTTTTGATAAAGTGGACAAATCAATACTAAAGGAAATTGGTAATAACGAAATTATGAATGAGGATGTAAAATCACTTGGGAATGAAATTATCATGACTTTAAATTCTCAAATACATACACTAGAACAAGAAATAGAATATTTAAAATATAAACTCCGCCAAATTACCAATAATGAAGGTAATGAGTGGTAATTTTTATTTTCCAAAAATAAGGCTTGTTTAATGAGTAGAATGAGCAAGACTACAGGCGAAATTCTTCAACCACAAAATATTAATGTTATAGTTCATTTTGACATTTAACTAAATTTTATCCTCTTTATCGGTGTCAAACAGTTGTTTAAACTCATAACTTTGGAGGCGAAAGTGGAAATTCCTCCATTCTTATTTAGTCAGCCCAAAGAAGTCAGCGCGCGATTAATTCTCAGCGAAGACTATGAAGGAATAATTACCAAACAATATGGATTTATCATTGCTGTGGTAGATGTGCTTTCTGTTTCTACTGGGCAAATCATCCCTGGCAATGCGAATACATTCCATGAAGTTGAATTTACTATCTTAACCTTTCGACCAACCGTATCAGAAATTGTTGAAGGAGAAGTAGTGGAAATCGTCGATTTTGGAGCTTTTATCCGCTTAGGACCATTAGATGGATTAGTTCATGTATCACAGATTACAGACGATTATATTTCATATGAACAAGTTGGGAATAGATTTATTGGAAAGGAAACGGGTAAAATTCTTGAAGTAGGTGATGGTATCCGAGCTAAGGTAATTGCAGTATCATTAGGTGGTGGGAGAAGTGGAAAACTTGGACTTTCGATGCGCTCACCCTATCTGGGTAAGGATGAATGGATTGAGCAAGACATAGAGAATTATTACTCTGAAAAGAAAACCCAGAAAGCCAAAAAAGAAATAGAAGAAGAAGAAATTCTTCCTTAGACTAATAATCAGCAAAATCTCATCGATTTCATTAATTTGAATAATCTAATATTTTTTCAAATCATATTATCATTTGCGATAATAGTAAAATTTAATTTTTTTGCCTCTCTATAACCCTTAGAAATAGATTTTATATACTTCATTTATAAATAATATACTCAGGTTTCCAAGATGAAAGAAAAAGCGTGTAAAAATTGCCATCTTATTACTAAAAATGAACAAGTTTGTCCAAAATGTAAAACTCACACTCTTAGTGAGGACTATACTGGAGAAGTTATAATTGTTAAGCCCGAAGAGTCGAAGGTCGCGGAATATTTAAAAATCCATATTCCTGGTAAATATGCACTGCGAGTAAGATAGAACTCACTCTTTCTCCAAGACACTTACAGGAAGTTTTGTCAATTTTTTATAGATGTAACTTCTTACCTATAATATGAATGAAAAATTAAAAATCCCAGAGGATAAACGCCATCTATTTGCTCAACCCTTGGACACCCTTATTTCGGGAACAAGAGAAGAAACTATCCCCAAAGTAGTGGATAAATTTAGGAAGCTTAAAATTGAAGGAAACAATTTTAATTTTTATATAGTAGGGGATATTGTAGCCCAAGATTTTCTTGCAAACGATTTCTTGCGCTCTTATATCAGACTTTGTATTATTGATGAAAAAACGCAGAGAAAAAATGTACAAATCAATGGGATTGGTTTTTTTGAAGAGATCAGAACACTTAAAAATCCTAAGGGAACAATTTCTAAGCATAGTTGGGATGTATTAGAACAAATTATAAGCCTGAAAAAACGTGTATTGTTAAAAATTACTGAAGGTGAAGAAGATCTATTAGTGCTTCCACTTATTTCGCTTCTTCCTTTAGATGAGCAGATTCCTAATTTCGTATTTTATGGGCAACCTCCTATAACGGATTCAGTCTATGAAATACCTGAAGGGATAGTAGTGGTTAATATTACTAAAAAAATAAAGAAGACCGTCAACAAATTTCTTAAATTTATGGATCGGATGTGATTAATTCTAAGAACAGGAAAGGATCCCATTTTCAATCAATTTAAATCTTTTCACGAGTCTTATTATAAATTGCCAAAGTTAGGACAATAGCAATAATCCAAATGAATAAACTGAAGATAAAAATTAAATAATAAAGACCCACGATAACAGAATGTAACCAAAAATATATAAGAAATATCCCAAAAAAGATCAATAATTCTAATATAAACATGACTTTGGCTTTATGGTGTAATTTTTGTGTTTCTGACATCCTTCTAAGCTTTAAAATCAAAAATTTTATTTGATATCATGCAATTATTGTATATAACATATAATCATCTTTAAATTAAGAGATTGGTCAATTAACAGAAAATAGATGTAAGATGACATTTGAAATAGAAATTCTCGAAGAAAAAAAGAACCCGCTTGTGGATAGGACAGAAATTAAGTTTAGAATAGATCATTTCGGCGAAAGCGTACCTAATCGACTTGAGGTTAAGAAAAAACTTGCCGCGATGCAAGGCGCAAAACTAGAATTTACAATTATTAGAAATATCAAATCACATTTCGGAGGCTCCTATTCTATGGGTCGGGGGATGGTGTATGAAAATGCTGATGAATTGAAGTATTACGAACCATTCCATATTCAAGTGCGTAATTTAGATCCCGACACCCGTTCCGAAATTTATAAATTAAAAAGAAAAGGAGAACCATATCAACAATTATTTGGTTATTAATATTACAGGTGAGATAAAATATGACAGACACTTCAAAATATTATAAAGTTGAGGGAGATAAACTTACAAGAACAAATAGAACGTGCCCAAAATGTGGCCCAGCAGTATTTATGGGGGATCATTATGATCGATCGGTGTGTGGACGTTGTGGATATACAGTATTTAAGAGAAAAGGAAAGAAGACTTCTGGACGCACAAGACGAAGATCTCCACGAAAACGCTCAAAATCTACATAATCTTAATATTATTTATTCTCTTTTGCCTCTGCTTTTAGGAATCTTTTTATATTGTTGTATTCAAACTATAAATAATCCATTTACTATTCTATTATTATCTAATTAAATAATGACAAATATTGCTCTCGGCATTGAATCTACTGCTCACACATTTGGTGTAGGAATTGTAGACTTTAATGGTGGCACTTTAAGTATAGTAAATGACATTTTTAAACCCGAAGAAGGTGGCTTACATCCAGCTCTGGTAAAAGAACAACATCTTAATAACTTTGATATTGTCATTAAGAAAGCTATTGAAGAGGCCAATATAACTGTTCACGATATTGATCTCATCGCATTTAGCCAAAGTCCTGGTCTCGGTCCCATTCTTAAGATTGGTGCGATTGTTTCTCGTTTATTAAGTCAAAAGCTTAGAATCCCGATAGTCGGAGTAAATCATTGCATAGCTCATATTGAGATTGGGAGATTGATGTGTCAAATTGAAGACCCCCTCACCCTATATGTATCGGGGGGGAACACAATCGTCAGTGCTTATGAATCTTCACGATATCAGATCTTTGGGGAGACCCTAGACCTAGCGATTGGAAACATGATCGATTCCTTTGCGCGCGAAGTTGGATTAGCTCACCCTGGAGGCCCAAAAATCGAAAAATTGGCAGAAAAATCTCAAAAATATATTAAGTTGCCTTATGTTGTAAAAGGAATGGATTTATCCTTCTCCGGAATATTTACCGCAGCGAAAAAGCTGATTGAATCACCGGAATATGGGAATTCATATGATTTAAAGGATGTATCCAATTCATTACAAGAGACTGCTTTTGCCATGCTTACTGAAGTGACTGAGAGAGCATTAGCACATACTGAAAAAAAGGAATTACTCCTTACAGGAGGAGTTGCAGCTAATAAGCGACTTCAAAACATGATAAAATATATTAGTGAAGAGCATAATGCCCGATTTGAAGCAGTTCCCTTACGTTTTGCTGGAGATAATGGTGCTATGATCGCTTGGACTGGAATCTTAAAATATCTGTCTCAAGGAGGCGATCTTATAAATGATACCATTATTAAGCCAAAAGAGAGAATGGATAAGATTCCAATACCATGGAGAAAATAAAACATGAATAATTCAATCATGAAAAAGGAGATTATAAAGAAAGGAGCAGAAGCGGTACTTTATATGGGACATTGGTTCGGACACGATGTAATTTTTAAACACAGAATTCCCAAAAAGTATAGAATAGAAGAATTAGATCAGCAAATCCGTTCCCAAAGAACCATAAATGAGGCTCGGGCTCTAATTAAAATTAAGAAATATGGCATAAATGTCCCCCAAGTCTATGAAATTGATTATTCGAACGCAATAATAATTATGGGGTATGTTAAAGGGGAAAAATTGAAGGATATTATGAATGATCTTTCAAATTTTCAAAAGAAATGGATTTTTCGAAAGCTAGGAGAATTTATTTCAAAACTCCATCAAAATGGACAGATTCATGGAGATATAACAACAAGTAACATAATATTGAATAAGAAAGAAAAAATCTATTTGATTGATTTTGGTTTACATGAATATTCTGATTCTATTGAAGATAAAAGCGTGGATCTTCATCTCTTTAAACGTGTTTTAATAGCATCTCATGGAGACGATTATAAGTTTTGTTTTAAAATGTTTCTTGAAGGCTATAAAAATGCATACGTGAAGGAAAAAAGAAGTTTAAGTAAATCTATAATCAAAAATATTAAAATTATCGAAACTCGTGGTCGATATATTGAAAAACATGATCGACTCTAACCATTTTTTTAATCTTATTCTCTTCTCTTATAGTAGTAATCAATATACGTTTCTCTCACCTTTATTAATTAATAGGAAAGTCTGTTTAAAATTTTTTCAGTAATATTAAAGTAGTGTATTTGCATTGTTCAAGATCTCCATAATGATTAGGAGAACTATATAAGAAGATTAGGGAGAACGAAATTTTTATATACAACTTTAACTTTAAGTTATATATATTTCGGATAAGTGAAATTGATTAAGGGTTTTATATAAATACGCAAATCTAATTGGTTGTTTTGCCTATTTCAAGCTCCCTTTTGATAATCTTAATTTAGAGGACGATTTTTATGACTAAAAATAATAAGATAGAGAAAAAAAAATCTCCAATGCAAAATATCACTATTAACATACCTGAGTGCTATGATGACAACATCCAAAAACTAATCGGAATGGGATTAGTATCTAGCAGATCAGAAGCGATTAGAACTGCCATACGCGAATATTTACAAAAAGAATATAGTGTAAATTTAGAACTGTTAGAGTTTTTTAAAGATGAAAAAGAAGATTGAAATCTATGATGCGTGGCAATTAATTTTATCGTCTTTTTCTTATTTTTCGTGCTTCTCTCTCAACTTCTCTTAGGAGTACTACGTCATCCTCCCGAACAGGACCTTTCACGTTTCGCGTCAGAATTCTATTTTTATCTGGACCTTCTAAAATCCGTACTTTAATTTGATTGATTTCTCCTGTCAACCCCGTTCGTCCAACAACTTGGATAACTTGAGCTGGGATGGAATCATCCTCTGTAAATTGGCTTTTATCTTTGCTTGACATTTTACCACACGGCTCCTTAGCAATTTAGATTATTATTTTAAATTCTTCAGTTTATCAACTAAATCAGATAATACATTATTCTCAGATCCAGCATCCTCAACAGCCACAGCAGAAGAGCTCACATTAATTCTAACCGCGTTTCCTAAATCTTGCTGGCTGGATACATATCCATAGGGCACACCCTTCTCATCGCAAAGGATGGGAATATGAAACAAAATTTCGGGTGGTGTGACATCTTCTGCCATTATTACCAATTTCGCAGTCCCACGTTCAATACTTTTAGTTGTTTCGTTCATTCCTTTTCTGATCTTCGAATCTCTTGCTTGGGCGATTTGATTTAACCCTTGTTTTACTTGATCTTGTAATTTTTCCGGTGTTTTAAATTTTACATAACTCATTTATATCATCTCATTCAAATATTGTATAAAATATTCTCATTAATCATCGAGTTTAGATAGAGAGTATAATGACTTATAATAAATAAAATTTTTTACCATTTTTTTCGCAGAAAGCCATGTCCTTTAGGGCATGAATAAATGCGTGTAAAAATGACAAACTCAAGCAGTGATTTCCTTTTTATCCAATCTAAGGTAATAATTCCATAATGGAATATCGAAAAGAGCCCTATAGAGTCTATTCTCTCATCTATCACCTAATCCTTATAGAAAATACCGTCAGTCCGTGTGTATAAAAGAGATCGGGAGGAGTGAAGCTCTAAAAACAAGAGTTGTTAAACTAGCAGATAATTTTGAGGCAGAGGTGGTGGAAATCGAATGTGGCACGTATCATCACCGAGATAAGAATCCTTCTACCAAGATTGAGAAAAAAGGAATACGCCTCTTAGAGGAAAGAGGTATCACCACCATTTCATGACCTACCATAGGGACTACGGGAAGTTACGCTTGTGGAGATCTTGTAAGACACCCTTTAGGAGCGGTGGTCAAGAAAGCAAGAATCCTGCTCCTTTAGGGGCTGGTAGTTCATTGTCTTTTTTTTTATCTCTTAAAACTCAAAAGAATAAATATGAACCTATTATTTCATAGATTATGAAAAACTGTATTTTTTGTGGAAAATCTACTTCTTTTATCTTTCAAGGTGAAGGAGAATATCATGGTAAACCCATCTGCCCTCAATGTCAATCTGAGAAATTCAATACAGGATTTAATACGGGATGTGAGGGGGATGATGATTGCTCATTGAAAATAAATAGGTCTGAGAAAACCTAAACTTTGAAAAATCAGCTGAAAATTACAAATATAAATGAGTTTATTGTAAGCGAGGAAATTTGAGTAAATCGTCAATCAAATCTACATGTGAGATAATGCAGCGTTTACAACAAAATCGTTTAATTCCTAACTCCTCAAATGCTTTCTCGGAACTTTCTCCTTTTTCTAAATATTCCTTATACGGTTTATATGCGTCAGCAATTAGTTTTCCACAAGAAAAGCATCTAATAGGTATTATCATGGTGAGTATTCTCAAAAATAATGATGCAAAATATATAATATTCTAAGTTTAGAAATGATCTATTCCTAAAATATTTTATTGAATTGTGTGATTAAGATATATAGTTTTATTTAGATTACTAAAAGTAATGAAGAGAAGGTCTCGAATTTAAATCAAATTCCAAGAAGTTTTTAATATAATAATGGACTAAACGAGAAATTTTATTCTTGGCCATAGACCTTAGTCCATCTCGTCTTTCTTGGATTTTTTTTCTGATTTAACATTGCTTTTCGGCATTTATTCGAACAGAAATGCAATATTGTACCATCTCGCTTTACGTACATTAATCCTCGTCCGATGGGAATCTGATATTGGCAAAAAGAACAATTTTGCGTTTTTGGCATGTCTAATCACTTTTTATGTTTTTTCTAATGAATTATTCGTATTTATTCCTCTTCGCTTGGGTTAAATAATTCAGCTTCTCCAAATTTTGTGACTTTAAGGTTTACCAGCGTCATATCGGCTGTGATTTCATCCCCTCTCACTGTTTTTCTCCGCTTTTGCCCTTTCCGCTCTGGATGATAACCCGTAGATCTTTTCGATACTAAAATTTTTCTTTTTACCGGTCCATGGATGTCTTTTCGCATTGGGAATCCGCTGGAATCAGACCCTCCTGTAATCACAAATTCATAATTCGCAAACCCAATAAGCCCTCCGCGCACAGTTTCACCAATTTTGAGCCCTTCCAATCGACTGAATCGGTTCTCATCCAACGTTATTTTTCTCGATTGCGACTTAAACTCGCCATCGGGAGCAGATATATTTAGCTTGTAGACTGTTTTCTCTGACATTGATATTACCAATCTGGTAAATATTAAACTATCTTTAAAAATGTATGAAAATATAAATATTTTATTAATCTGGCAACTGAGAGTGTGTTTCATCTATATTCTCTGGAAGGTATTTTAGAAAAAAATACTAAGGTATTGGGTTTAGAACATATTTCTAATTATACGATGAAAATCGATTGGAAAATTTTGTAATGGAAAAAAACTTTTAAATTGAAAAAATTACTAAATCTATAGAAAGAAGAATTTGATATCCTATGCAAATATTTGAAGCGATTGAGCTAAAAAAATTTCCCTATATGAAAACGAGAGAATTGACGAATCAACAAGGAATAGAAAGAGTTTCAGATATAATTAATGAAGATTCTTCGGACCGTGTCTTTCTCTTAGTTGACCACGATGAAAAACGGATTTGGGTCTATAATGGCACTAAAAGCTCCTTTAAATTACAAATATTTGGCGGAATTCTCGCGGGAGAATTAAGAAAACAATTACGATTATTCTATCGGATTTTTTCTTTAAATCAGTATACGAAAGATAATAAGACATTTAAAGGAGTATTAGCGAAATCTATCGGTCCCGGAAGGGCAAAAGAAATAACAGAAGAGGACTTTTCGGAAGAATCAATGGGGAGGTTTGAACCACAAGAGTTATCAGTTCATCCTGGGCTAAAAATTAAGAATGCTATTGAAAATATTGACCAGATTCCAAAACCAGAGAACTTCATTAGAAAGTTTCTAATCTCTGGGGTAAATATATATACAGACGAGAAGAAAATTAAAAATATGATTCCCAAGCAAGAAACTACCAAAAAGACCGTTAAATTGGGTCGATTAAATGATGGATTTACTTTTTTTGATGATAGATCATACTCCACAAGAATACTTATTAATCGAAGGCAGCTACAAGGAATAGAGTTGTTTATTCACAGAGATGATCAGAGAGAGCCAATACACCTAGATATTCCCGTCCTTCCCGATGAACGCTTAAACCAATCGAGAGAAATCAGTGAACTGGAAAATGCGTTTGAGATTCCGGATAATCCCCCAAAAGAATAGACGATAAAAAAACATGCTTTTCATAAATCCAAAAACGACTAAACCTACTGAACAAGATACTCATTTTTTTCGAGAGCCAAATAGTGGACTTCTTTACTTAGCAGCAATTCTTCATGAATATGATTTTGAGGTAGAATTGCTTGATTTAGAACAATACCTCCATGTGAGTAAAGCTGCCGTCAAAAGCGCGCTTATAGATTATTCATCTTCCCATCATATTATTGGAATCACATCCCTAACGAATAATTTTCAAAAAGCAATGGATTATGCTCGAATTATTAGACGAAAATCTCCCAAAAAAATAATTATATTTGGCGGAGCACACGTATCCTTTCTTTCCAAACAAATCTTAAAACGTGATTACGAAAAAGATAAAATAATTGATTTAATAGTTGTCGGAGAAGCAGAGATCTCGCTGCCTAAGTTGATGCAACTCATTAAATCAAATAATATTACTCATCAAGATTTGATGAATATTGAACAGAAAATACGGAAAATTCCTAATCTCGCGTATATAAATTCGAGAGGAAAATATGAATATACAGGAAATCAATCTGAAATAATTGATCTTAATACTTTACCGCTTCCAGCCCGCTATAAGCTTCGGCCTGTCAATTTTTATTATACCGTCGCGAACATTATCATCAATCGAGGATGTCCGAATCAATGCTCTTTTTGTTCTCGTCAGCAATTATTTAAGTCTACCCGCTTACGCAGCCTTCAGTCGATCGATGCTGAGATTCGCGATATTAAATCGATGCAGACCTATGAGTTTATCAATTTTTATGATAATATAAACCTCAATCTCACCTTTTTCGAGAAATTATGCACTCTACTTCAAAACACTTATCTTCAAATTCCTTGGGGTTGTGAACTACGAGTGGATAATCTATCTCCGAAGCACGTCCGATTACTACAAAAATCTGGCTGTCAGGTTATTGCCACTGGGATAGAATCCGCCAGCAAAGAGGTGTTAAGGAAGAATTTCAAGTACCAAGATCCCCATAAGGTTAAAAAAGGATTGGAACACCTAAAGAAATATGATATTCCCGTACAAGCCTATTTCGTGCTTGGATTACCGGGAGAGACCGAACAAACCTTTCGGAAAACCTTAGACTATATTAAACAGTTGCCTTTAACTGAAGAAGATACAATAAATTATTTCGTTGCCACCCCTTATCCTGGATCACGATTATGGACTGAGAGGGAGGAATTCGGGATAAACATAATAGAACACGATTTCACCAAGTATGATTGTGAGCACATCATCTTTGAAACTAAAGATCTCTCTTATTCTCAACTAAAAGAGATGCTCCAAGAAGCTAAAGACATCGAAACCTCCTTCATGGATTAACATTAATTTAATAGATAATATTACCTTAGATTAATTGTAATACGAGAACGATATACATTTTTATTAAAATAGAGCTTACATTATTAATAAATTAAAATAACCAAAGTAATTTGTAATTAATTATGCCAAAAACTGAATTTTACATTGGCGAAGCTTTAATTGGAGACGCACCAAACCTGGCTCATGTAGATGTTATGGTGGGTTCTAAGGATGGACCTGTAGGGTATGCATTTTCGCAGAGTCTTAGCCAACCTTCAGTGGGCCATGGGAGTCTACTCGCGGTTATCCGTCCAAATTTAGTTCCCAAGCCTCAAACTCTAATTATTCCAAAGGTTACCATAAAAAAAATGGAAGAGGCGAATAAGATTTTCGGACCCGCCCAGTCTGCAGTGGCAAAGGCAGTTGCTGACGCGGTAGAAGAGAGTATCATCCCGATGGATAAATTGGATGACTGGGTAATAATTGTAAACGTCTTCATCCATCCAGAAGGGGATGATTATAGAAAAATCTATCAATATAATTATGGTGCGGTTAAATTGGCCCTTAGAAGAGCGCTTAAGAATTATCCTCCAATCGAAAAGATATTTTATGATAAAGATAGAGCAAAACACCCCGTTGCGGGGATCAAGGCGCCAAAATTGTGGAGACCGCCTTATCTTCAAGTTGCACTCGATCATCCTTCAATAGAACACCAAACAAAAGTAATCCAACGTTTACCGAAAAGCGACCGGATAATATTGGAAGCTGGTACCCCCTTTTTGAAGAAGTACGGTATGGATGCTATTACAACCATTCGAGAGTTAGAACCTAATAAATATATCGTAGCAGATCTTAAAACATTAGATGTAGGGAAACTTGAAGTCGATGACGCATTCAACGCGGGAGCTGATGGTGTAGTGTGTAGTGGTTTAGCCTCCAGTGCGTCCATTGATAAATTTCTTTTAGAGGCGGAGAGATTGGGGATCGACGGGATTATTGATATGATGGAAGTTCCCGATCCTGTTCAAAAGTTAAAATCGTTGAAACAAATACCTCGCGTAGTGATCCTCCATCGAGGTATCGATGCAGAACAATCAACAGCGACTTCGGGGAGCGATGAGGCCCAAAAGAAAAAATGGGGATTCGTACCCAAGATAAAAGAACTCTATGCGGGAAATAAGCTCGCAAGCGGGAGAGACCGAGTCTTAGTGGCAGTTGCGGGGGGAATCACCCCAGAAACCGCGGACGATGCCTTATCTATGGGTGCCGATATTTTAATTGTAGGTCGATTCATCACATCGAGCAAAGATATTAAGAACTCCACCAGGAGAATCATAAACAAACTTCCAGGCTATTCAGATGTTGATCTTAAGAGGATACATTCGGAAGATGATGACGAAGAGGCTTTACAAAAACAATTGAAAGAGAATGAAACTACGAAACCTTAATATTTCATTTTATTTATCTTTTTGAGGCATCTATTTCTCAATATTTTTAATTATTTCTTTTTCCTTATACCATTTAATTGAATTGTCTAATTAAAATATAAATTTGAACAACTAGTTTTAAGTATATAAGAAAATTAAAAATAAAGAAATAAGATGCTTATTATTATTTAATCGGGCGAGAATTTGCCTGGAATATTGGTCCTATGAACTGAGAGTAGAGCTTCGCATACTGATCTTGATTACTAATGATGCTAATCATCTCGGTCTCTTTATCTGTGTTCGGGCAAATAATAACTTCCTCGGCATCTCGTGTGACGGCGTAATAATCTCCTGCTTGAGCCAATTGTCGGAATTGAATATTTCCTAATTGCTTCATTTTTCCAATAATATTACCGTATTGGTCCATATCAAAATTACTTGTAAGCATGAAACGCGCAGCTTTTTTCTGGAATGCATATTCTGATATAACTTGTAATACTTCCGGTACAGGGATTGGTGTGACTATGATAATGGAGGATTTGGTACGATAGACCGCATCTTTTATTGCGGAGACCAATGCTTCTCTCCCCACAGTATGCCAAGTGGTTATTTTCGCTATCTCTGGGATAGCTTTTGACGCTTGAAAAATATCCATTAACTTTTCTTCATTTGTTTCCGCCTTTTCGGTGGCATCATCAATGGAATTCATAAATTCTAAGGTAAAATCGGCAATTGCGTCCTTTGTATTCTGTGTATTCTCCTTAGTAGTATTGGAAAGACTATTTTGTAGCTCTGTGGCATTTTCTTTATATTTTGTTTTGTGGTCTTCAAGCATATTACTTAAATTGCTGTTTAATTCTGCAGATTCATTATCCCATTCAGTAATATGTCCATTAATTTTATCAGAAACATTTCGCTTCGAATCATTGAATTTGTAATCGACATCTTTAACCCAATTCTCATTTTTGCGCTTAATCTCTGTGTCAAATTCGGTATAATGTCGTAACGACTCATCCTTATGCCGTGTAATTGATTCATCATATTTATCATTATGTTCTTTAAATGATTTCTCTACTGAATCTTTCAATTTCACTGTGGTATCAGCACAGTCATCAATTCCAGACTGAAGCGTCTCATCAATTTCAGTATTCAAATCCGTGGCTAAATTCTCAAGTTGAGCATCAACTTTTTGTTGTGCCTCTTGGTTTAGTTCGGTAGTTTCTCCAGACAATTTAGTATTCTCTTTAGAAATTATTTCCGTGAGTTCTGATTTAACTTCTTCGGTTGTTGAATCGTCAGTTTCTATAAATCCTTCACTTTCACTAATAAAGTCTTCTTTTAGTGGTTTTGAATAGGTAAGAATATCTTCTTTTACCTGAGCGTATCGGGCTTTGTATTTTTTATGTTGCCCAAATAATAACGCTTTAAATGCGGTTCCCCTGCTTGCTAAATCATCAGATAAGTCTGTAAAGCGATCGGATATTTCCAATAAATTATCAATAAGTTGAACAGTTCTATCTTTAAATTCTGTCGTTTGCTTTCTTACTTCACTATGCTTATTATCAAAGGTTTTTTTCAAATCCTCTTGCATTACTTCTGTAGTGTTTCTGAGATGTTCGATATGACGACCAAGCAAGGTATCTATTTTTTCCTTCAATTCTTTGATAATCTTGTCCATTCTATCAAGATATTTTTCCAAAATAAGCTCCATCTTCGGTTTGAGTTCACCTGCGATGGTTTTATGGCGGTCGACATGTTCATCCAAATCTTTCTTAACTTCCGTTTCAAGTCCATTAATTCTGCTTGAAAAATCCTCTAATAACTCAGAAATTAATCCTTGAAGATCATCTTTTGTTTGATTGATCTCATTCTCATTGTTTTTGACAAATGAACTTGAAATATTTTTCAAGTCAGAATTTAATGAGTCCATTATTGAGTGGAGATTAGTTTCGAGATTCTTTTCGGTATCTGTAAATTTATTCTTTGCGTTGTTAATTCTGTTTTCTTTGTTCTTGTTTTTTACGTCTGAATCTTCAAAAAAGTATTTGATTTGTTCACTGACTGCATTTTCAACTTTTTCGATACTGCGATTTTGAATTCCCTCTAATTTTTCGAAACGATTTGATTGATCTGTAAGTACTCTGTCCTTAATGTCTGCGATTTCATCTCTGAATGTTTCGGATTCTTTATAAAATAACTCAAAATAGGGCTCAAGAGGTATATATCTTGTTACGATTCCCTCAACTTCTTTTAAAAATCCTTTTTCTACCAATTTATTAGTGATGTCGATAACCTTCTGGTATTCTATCTCATCTTCCTCCTCATCAAAGGAGAAATAGACCTCAGAAACCGTCGCTCTCGGCACCTTTAAGTAAACGAGGTAAACTTCAATATCTTCTTTAGTTAAACCATATCTAGTAAAGATTTCTTCTGTAAATTCTTTTAACATAGAAATTCTCCGTCCTTCTATAATTAAGGTATAAATAAATAAACCTTGAATATTATAAATACTGCCTTGTTTTTATTTATTTATTTAATAATATTTTCTTAATTATGATATAAAAATTTAAGTTCTCACGTAAAATCGCTAAATTCCAATAAAAAAGATTTTATTCTTCATTCCAAAAAAGATCTAAAATCATGAAAAAGTTATTAATTTCTTTTTATTGATTCTGAAAACACATGACTAATTAATTAATAATTGTGAAATTGTCTATAAGCGTGAGATTAGCTCCTAATTCAAGCATAGCCCAAACCTCTATAGAGATAGATGTGTCTGCATTACGCCGTTCAAGATCAATCAAGCAGAAATGATAGGTGCTATTGGTATACGCTATAAAATCATATTCATAAGGATCGTAAAGTGGGGCACCCGCACCTCCAGATACAATATAAATAGGATTAGAAAGACTTCTGTAATTATATTTTTCGGTAGCATTATATTCAATAAGAGAGGTTTTCTCATCGATGACTGTTTGGTTTATTATTGGATAGGAACGTTCATAATTATGATTATGTCCACAAAACACACAAGTCACATTATATCGTTCGAATAATGGAGGCCAATCTTCTCTGAGATATGATTTTGTTCGATTATGTAGGAGTGGGTGATGTAAGAATACAAAAGTATGTTCATTTTCTTGAGAATACTCATAGAGAGTTTTATTCAACCAAGTTTTTTGCTCTTCTTCTATAGAACTTTCATAATATCCGTTTGAATTTAAGATAATAAAACCACAATTTCCAAATATGAACGAATAATACCTTTGAGAATTTATGATTCCCGGGAAAAGATTTTCGTACATGAGTGTACTTGATCCCCCTTCATGATTCCCTTCGACAAAAATACCAGGTATTTTAGAATATAAAATTTCAGTATCTATGAAATAATTATCCCATTGAGATTGAATTCTCCCATCCTCGACGATATCACCCGAATGAATAGAAAAATCTAAATTTCTAATTAAGCTAAATTCTAAAATTCTATTGGTTAGCTCTGAACGTGGTGCTCTAAGTGTCCTAGAATCTCCATAAACAATAAAACTAAAATTTGCTGAATCTACAACTGGAAGTGATTTAAACATTCTTGGTTCGCCATAATTTTGGTTATCAGATTTAATTCTATAATAATAAGTTGAATTTGGGATGAGATCGTTTAATATTACCCTATAAGTAAATGTCCCATCGATATTGACATAACTAGCGCTAATGGCATTATTATCGGAAAAACTCAGATCTGAAGAATATTGGAAAATAGGATTTTGAGAAATGTCTTCTGTAAACCATGAAACCAATATCGTTCCATTGAGATTTTGGAAAGTAGTTATTCTTATTCCTTTTGGGTTGTATCTATCTTTATCTAAATCTCTATTATTAAAATCGAAAGGAATAAGAACAAATATATTGCTCGTTATTAGCAAAATAAGTATAAAAACAAGTATAATTTGTTTTTTATTATTTTCCATAATACACTCATAAATCAATAGCTATATAAATAAGATTAATTGATTCCAAAAGATCATTAGTTATTAATCTATTTCTCTTCTATTATAAATCAATAGAAAAGCTTTTCAACTTCTTCTTTTAATTTTCCTGGAGGGAATTTAGGCTCTCTTTCGATCGTTAGGAATCCATTAATTTCCTGAAATTGGTCATATAACTCAGTATAGCAAAATCCGCTGATCCATGTTTTTTTCTTATCGAAAACCTTGAGCAATTCGATTACGCGACTAAAAAGCTCCTCACTAGTATTTACCTTTCCATATCCAACGGGATTCTCAATATTGTTATTATAATCTAAAGTATACCCTCCCACTTCGCTATAAACGATCGGTTCGTTCTCGTAGCCGAACCCATGTAAATAGATGGACGGTTCATAATCTTCGGGGTAATTCATTGTTTTTTCCTCTTCAAAAGTATCTGGTAATAGGTTTAAATTGGTATAAAAATGTTTAGTACACAAATCCGTTTTGGTATGATACCATCCATCATCGTCAATTACTAAGCGGGTGGAATCTATCGACTTAACGAGATGATATAAGGAAAGTGTATAATGTGCCTTGCAAGCATCAAATTCAGCGCCCGGAACGCCCCATCCTTCATTTAATAGAGTCCACGCGATAATCGAGGGATGATTATAATCTCTTTCAATCATATTAATATACTCATTAATAAATCTTTTTTGTGCTTCTGTCGAAAAGGCATACGGACTGCCCATCTCTCCCCATACTAAAACGCCTAACTTATCGCACCAGTATAAATATCTCGGATCAAATGCTTTTTGATGGGTTCTTAAACCATTAAAACCAAATTGCTTGATTAAATCGATATCCTTCTTCATTGCAGCATCAGTTGGTGCAGTATATAACCCATCTGCCCAATATCCTTGGACTAAAAACAGTTTTTGATAAACTGGCTTTTTATTAAGAAGGATTACCTTGTTTTGCGTAGTAATAGTGTCACATTCTGTCTTTATTTCTATTTGACCTTCTGAGAGGGATATCTCTCTCATACCAAAATAGGATTCAACTTGATCATAGATTTTTTGTGTGTTCTTGTCATAAATGTGGAGAGATAGGTCATAGAGAAACGGGTGTTCTATATCCCATAATTCCAAATCTTCTTTGGGGATGCTCATCTTAAATTCGAATTTATTCGCAGGATGAATTTTAAATAGCTTTTCCACAATCCCAAATTGTTTTTCTAGCAAGTTTCTTCGCTTTCGCTTCTTTTCAATGTCTCCTAGGAAATCTAGTTTAGTTTGGTATTCAGCTATTTCTCTGGCATCTTTATTTACTAAGGCCTTAATTCTGAGATCTTTATACCCTTTACCGCTCACATAACACTCAATGGTTATCGAAGGCTCGTCTATATTCGGTGTAATTTTTATTTCTTGAATGTAATGTTCTTTACTTACAAATTCTATCCAGACGGTTTGCCAAATTCCCGAGACTCGAGGATAAAAAATCCACCCCGGATCCTTTTGCCAGAATTGTTTTCCTCGTGGAATTTCATTATCTTTACTTGGATCCTCAACTCTGACAATAATTTCATTTTCTTCTTGAGCAAAATCAGAAATATCAATTGTGAATGGAGTATATCCTCCTTCATGAGATCCTACAAAATTAGCATTTAGATAAATTCTTGCATTATAATCAACCGCACCAAAATGTAAGAGAATACGTTTATCAAGGCCTTTACTAGGGATTTTGAATTTTTTATAATACCACATTGTATTATGAAAAGACTCATCATGAATGCCACTTAGTTTACTCTGAAAACAAAATGGAACTAAAATATCCTTTTCAAAAAATTCAGATGATCTGTTATACCATCTCTCTTTTAATCCTTTATTTCCATCGTCAAATCGAAATCTCCATGTTCCATTTAGATTAATCCAATTATCTTTCCGAATAAATTGCGGTCGAGGATATTCTGATCTTGGAATAGTTTGGTCTCCAACCATGTGAAATATAAATGATTTAATGTATTAAAGTCTGATAAATTTTAAATGTCATTTATGGGAAGAGTTATCCCTCATTTCTTAAAAGGAAGATTATACTTTTGTTTAATAGAACAAATTAAGGTTAAAAAAATGAGAAAAACAAACAAAATTTTATTAGCGACATTCGCAACTTTTTTGATTTTTGCATGGATCAGTTCTCCATTCATAGTAGCAGCACAAGAGCCACTAACTTCTCGGAATTACGAAGCTGCTCCTGGTGAAACTGAGGAAAATGGAGCTACGACCCGAATAAGAGTGAGAAATCAGCTTAATCAATTTAATATTTCAGGACTGTTTCAATGGGAAGGGAAAATCGGAGTTAAAGACTTTATTATTGAAGTTACAGATGCTTCTGGAGATATGGAGATGAATATGACATGCACAGAGCAGCAAGAAGAATTGGGATTACTTTTGGGCAACAGATATACAGTTAGAAATCGAAATCGTTTCCAATATCAAGAAGGTTTTGCTGTAAATCTCAGTTGTAACTGTTCTGAGATACAAGCAAGATTGAGAATTAAGGCCAATAATCAAAATCGAAACGGAGAATGGGCATATTACAACGGAGATAATGGAGAATGGGAAACAGTACCGACTCAAGTCGATTCAGAAGGGTACCTAACAGCTACTACAGATCACTTTTCAGTGTGGACGGTTTTGATACCAGAAACGGATTATACATTAATAATAATAGTCGCCTCAGTTGGGGCAGTTGCATTAATAGGTGTTGTCGGTTACTTATACTATAAAAAAAAGAGATAATTATCTAAAGACCTTATCTAAAATACCCAATTAACTTTTTTTTGTTTTTTTATATATATTTCATCAAAATAAATATCAAAACGATCTAAAGGAAACCTTGAAATATTTAAAAAAAAGAAAAGCATTAATTTTTGTATTTTTCTTAATTTTAATCGTGTTTGAATTTAATTCCTTAATTTATTATTCCATAGGAGAGGTAGTACCTGGATACCAAAAAGACTATAATTTGAATAAAAACAAATCTATTAGGTATTATTTTAATAATTCCATTCAATTTGGACTCTCTACTAATGTTTCTTTAAATGGTTCTATTGAATATGATAAACAAATTACCAACCGAGAAACCTTTATAAAAGTTGCAAATAATAATCCCCTTATTCTGAATTTTTCATCAGAAACTGATTTGGGAGGCTTTGGTTATCAAAGAAAACCAAAAGGACCTTCGAGTGGTAATTCTCAATATCAATATCAATATAACTATGTTTTACAAATTCGAGCGAATTCAACGGTACAAAACCTAACAATCCAATACCTAAAAGTTCAAAAATTTGGATTAGATCCTCATAGAAATTATAAAATAGCACAATTTTATGAAGGTGGTGATTCTTGGGAAATATTACCAACCGAAGAAAAATTTAATAAATCGTCTAGTGAAAGTTATTTAGAAACCCAAATACTTGACATCGAATCAGAAACCGATTACTATATTACTTTATTCCAAGTAAATCCGATCACTTATGAATGGATTTGGATAATTGCAATAATAAGCATAATTGGGATTGCGGCATTAGTTATTACCTTATCTAAGAAAGATTATATTCAATTTTTAAAAACCCGTACAGTTCCGATAGATAAGGGTGCTCATCAATTATCAATGGAAGATGTCTTGGAAAATGAAAATAGGAGCATGTTAATCGACCTCGTATTAGCAGACCCGGGAATTCATTTCAATGAATTATTACGGGAGACAGATCTTTCTGCCGGAAATCTAGCCTGGCATTTGGATATATTAGAAACCTATAAAGTAATAGGAAAGAAGAGAGTAGGGAGATATCTAGTATATTTTCCTTATTATCAAAAAAACCCAATCTCAAATATTGATCTAAAACTCCAAAAAAGTGAATTGACGTTGAAAATATTAGAAATGATTGAGGAAAATCCTGGAACCTATAATAATGAAATCGCTAAAATATTAAATGTTGATCATAAGACGGTATCGTACCATATCAATAAATTGAAGGATTTGCAGTTAATTGAATCTGAAAAGTCTGGAAGAAAAAAGAAGTTATATCCAAATCTCGAAGCGGAATATTATATAAATGGTGAGGATCAGAACTTTTAGAGCAATTTTATAAAATATTGAAAAAGAATTTATTAGGATTTCTAATTAGTTCTTAGATAAAATATGGGTTTTGAGAAAATGATTAAACCAGAAGAATTATTGAAATTTATCAAGGATAGGAGAACGATACGATGTTTTAAGGATGAGATGATCCCCGAAGAAGAAATAGAGATGATTTTGGAAGCAGGACAATGGGCACCTTCAGCATCCAATAGACAAGCATGGAAATTTATAGTTATAAAAAATAAGGAAATGATTGAGGAGTTATCAAAAATAGCGATCTATGGTAAATTTGTTCGGGAAGCTCCGGTTGCTATCGCGATAGTCGGGGAAGTTCATGAAAATCCTAACTGGTATATTCAAGATACAACCTTAGCTTCTATGAATATGATGCTTGAGGCGTGGAGCTTAGGAATAGGTACTTGCTGGCTTGGAAGTATGGATAGAGAAAAAGCAAAGCAGATAATAGGGATTGAAAAGGATAATTTTCTTCTAACAATATTACCGTTTGGATATTTAAGAAGGGATGAGCCCAAACCACCACCGCGAAAAGATTTAGATGAAATCACGGAATATATCAAATAAAGATTGATATAAAATTTCAGAATTTGGTTTTAACTATAAAACCAGATAATAATTTCACCTATTGCTCTAATTCTAATTGTTTTTTATAATAACATCTTCTAAAGTTTCAGGAGCTTTCGTTAATTTTATATAACTATCTTCTGTTATTAAGATGGTGTCAGAGTGTCGGAATCCGCCAATATCCGGAATATATATTCCTGGTTCTATGCTTATGACCATATTCGCTTCGAGCTCACGGTCATATCCTTCTGCAACATAAGGGGCTTCATGTCCCGTAATTCCAAAACCGTGCCCCGTTCGGTGGATTATATAATCTCCATACCCATTCTTAGATATGTATTCTCTTACTTTTTTATCAATTTCACTCATAATCTCTCCTGGTTTTAGCATATCATAAGCTATTTTTCGAGCATTAAACATAATCTCGAACGGTTTTTTCGCTTTCTCTGGAATATGACCCAAAAAGAATGTTCTTTCTACTTCTACTCCATAGCCATCCACTTGAGCTTGTACTATTGATACATGTGGACCACCTTCTTGCATTTTAGCAAAGATATCTGGAACCAAATGTGGTTCATGAGAGATATCTGGTGGCCACACAGCTGCCGTGGTTTCAGTTGCTTTAAAATTTGCTTTTGGAATATCTTGGATTATTTTTGATGTCATCGCTGAGGTTGCTTCTTGAAAAATTCCAAATTCTGCCATTCCTGGTTTACACATTTTCAATAATTTTTTATGTCCTTTACTAACAATTTTACATGCGTGCACAATCCTCCCAATTTCATAGTCACTTTTAATAATCCGTACTTCATCTAAAATATCGCTAACCTTCTTATTTCCAGGGGTCTTTTGATAAATCTCCATAGTCATAGCAGGCTCTATTCCGACATTAGAATCATTTTCAATTAATTCTTCATATTTTTCATACCAATTTAACCCCGGTGGTGATGGAAATTCATAATAATTCACAGTTGCGAGATCTCCAATTGCTCTATCTTTTACATGAGCCTCTTCTAGCAGAGGAATAAGAAATTTCATAGGACCTTGTCTTCCTATAATTAAAAGAAAAGGACGTTCATGTACATAGAAGGCAAAATTTGTTAGATAATAGATATTAACGGGATCAAAACATACAAAATAATCTAATTCCTCTATAATCATTTTATTTCTGACATTCTTCAACCGATTTGCTAATTCTTCTTCAGAGGGAGGCGTTTTAATCGCTTTTGGTTTTTTTACCATTTCCTATCACGTAATATTTTACAGTTATATGTATATTTTATTTCTTTTTTCCTTATATATTAATTTGCTTTTTTGAATATTGCATTTTCAAATATAACTAAGAGCTTTTAAGAGTTTTTTTGAATTTTTCAATTTGAAAATATCGCCATTTCAATTTCGATAGTAAGAAATATTT
>SHMW01000009.1:0-6872 GCA_008080735.1 Promethearchaeota archaeon | reverse complement strand
GGGCAATTATCATTATTTAGACATAACTAAATTCTCTAAAATATTAATCTTAATCTATGTATAAACAATCTAAAAATTATTATTTGGAAAAGAAAAATGCGATATTGAATAGTTTCTCAACTCTTTTAGATATTATGATACCGGACCTAACCGAATATCTTGAATCTGACGATCTGAATGAGATATTATCTGAATTTAAAGAATCATTTAATAATTCCTTGAGTGATATTCCCTATATTGGAGGTCGTAAAAATTTTTTTAGTAGAAATCTTGCATATAGTTCACCAGCTATCGTATTTTGGAAAGTTTTGAAAGACCGGAACGTATCTATAGAAAAATTCGCACCAATATATCTTAAAGCTCTGAAATTAGGAGTGAAAAAAGAATATCAAGGATTCAAAGGATTAATTATGCGGTTTTTCCAAAAATTGTTAATAAGAAAAACATTTTTGCGTATTGCTTGGAAAAACCAAGAAAAATTATCAAAAAAATATACTAATAACTTTATAGTAAAACCAATTAAGGGTAAAGAGAAGGAGTTTGATTTTGGATATCTCATGCTTCAATGTCCTATTGTAGAATTTGGAAAATCACAAAATGCTGAAGAAATTTTACCATTCGTATGTGCATATGATTGGTATAGGGCCTATCATTCGCGCTCTGGCTTAATTAGATCTAAAACTATTGCAGAAGGAAATAAATATTGCGACTTTAAATTTAAACCGGGAAATTTACCAAAAAATCTTCAAAAAACTCAAATCCCTGATAAACTAAAACCAGAAATGGATTGTTAAAATGGAAAAAATAAACTTTTCAGTGTCTTCCATTGATCTAATTGTTTTTAATCCGTTTTCTCGAGAGATGATCCGCAAAAAATAAGGGTTCGGGCTGGCGATGTTCGGAGGTTGTGTTTAGTGCTATATTTAGTGCCACCTCCAATCTAATCTTGTATCCTGGACTTACAAACACGGGCTTTTTTTCATTAGATAATATGACAGCATAGCCAATTTTTTCATTATTTTTTGAAGAGATTTCTTGAGGATCTTCACGCCATATTGGACTTTTAGTACCTTTTATTCTTTTTAAATTTTGAAAATCATAGAATCCAAAAAATGGATTTTTCGCAACTCCCATCGATGGGATATTTAAAGCAACCCCTAAATGGGTTGCCTCTCCAAATCTTCTGGGATGGATAATTCCATGGCCATCACACATGAGTAAATCTGGAGTAATTTTTGACATTTTTATCGCTTTTGCGATCAATCCGTTTTCTCTATAACCCAAATAACCTGCTTTATAAGGGAAATCAATGATTGATTCAGAGAAATATGTCTCTATCATTTTTTGTTTTTTATAATTCCATAATACGGCAGAGGCAATCCCATAATCTTGGTTCTCTCTTT
Source organism: Promethearchaeota archaeon (assembly GCA_008080735.1). Taxonomy (GTDB): domain Archaea; phylum Asgardarchaeota; class Lokiarchaeia; order Sigyniarchaeales; family SOKP01; genus TEKIR-8. The sequence goes on along the minus strand of SHMW01000009.1, from coordinate 5,469 downwards.
TATAATATGAAATATCTACTCCTATGAGATATTTTATGCTCTTTTCTTCAATAAAGAAATCCGGGTCTTTTTGTTCTTCGATGATCTTGCTGCGATATTTAATTTGTAGCTGTTTGGCTTCATCAAAAGAATATGAAGATTTCAATAATTCATGAACAGTCATTTCATTAGGATAATCTTTGAAAAAAACTGAAATTGTTTATACTTATGATAATTAGATAATATAGGATAATATATTTTAAATTAAAGACTTAAAAATGATGATTAAATGGTATTTGGTTATTTTGGTCTAGTTCTTCATGGACATATGCCATGGTGCAAGAAATCTGGAGTGTGGCCCGCGGGAGAACAATGGTACACAGAAGCAGCTTTAGAAACCTATATTCCAATGCTGAACATTTTAAGAAATTTAAAAGAAAGCGGAATAAAGACAGCTATAACAATAAACATAACTCCTATCTTGGCAGAACTTATGGCTGATGAGTATATGAAAGAACGATTTCAAGATTATGTTAAAGATCTGATTAAAAGAGCTAAGAACGACATAGAACGATTCGAAAACCACCCTCAAAAGAAAAAAATAGCCCAACATCATCTGAACAATTTTGAACGAATTCTGAATACATTTTATCATAACTATTATCGAGATCTTTTGGGTAGCTTCAAATGGCTCCAAGATGAAGGTATGCTTGAGCTAATAACGTCTGCTGCGACTCATGGATTTTTGCCCTTATTTAAACAAGATTCGGGGATTTTTTCACAGATACAATTAGGAGTAGATACCTATAAAAAGTATTTCAATCGAGACCCAAAAGGATTTTGGCTTCCAGAGTGTGCTTATAGACCAAAGGAGATAAAAAATGGTCAAGTCAGAGAGAGCATTGATTATTGGCTCCATAATTCTGGAATAGAATATTTCTTTGTAGATTCTCATGGGATCTTAACGGCTGAAATACTCGAACAGAAAAACGAGATCGGGCTTAATACTAATTTCGGATATAATTTAGAAACTGGGGTATCTGTATACGGAAGGAATAAAAAGACCAGTCGGCAAGTATGGGATTCGAAAATCGGATACCCTGGAGATGAGGATTATCGGGAATTTCATAAGAAAGATTCCGAATCGGGACTGCATTACTGGAAAATTACAGGAAAAGAAATAACTAAGGAAGCAAAGGATTTGTATGACATAGAGAAAGCACAAGAAAAAATTAAGGAACATGCAAATCACTTTCTTTCATTGTTAATCCAAGAAGCTCAAGAATTCTCAAATGAACACCATTATAAAGGAATTATCGTGTCTCCCTACGATTTTGAACTCTACGGGCATTGGTGGAGTGAAGGAATTGATTGGTTGAGGGAAATATTCCAGCTCATACATAATAATGAACAAGTTGATATGGTTACCATTTCTGAGTATACTACGCTCTATAAAGATGAATTTTCAATTATTAAAATGCAAGAATCGACCTGGGGGGCTGGAGGTCATTTTCAAGTATGGGATAATGAAGAACATCGATGGATTTGGCCATATATTAATTCTTCAGTAGGAGACTTTGAAACCGTACTGACGAATATCAGAAATCCTGATGAATATCAGATGAAAATACTTCAGCAGACAGCTCGGGAGCTGTTGCTTATGGAGGGGAGCGACTGGCCCTTCTTATTATATACAAAACAAGCAAAAGATTATGCAAACCAAAGATTTCACCATCATCATCAACGATTCAATAAATTATTATGGGCAGCGAAAGATTTCAGTGATTCATCTCGATTAGATTATACTGAATTGGAGAGAATTGAATCCATTGATTCATGTTTCAAAGATTTAGAGATAGATTATTTCAGAAAACGATAATCAAAAGCTTTAATAGGTATACAATAAAAAATTTAATAGAAGAGAACTATGATATTGCTTTTTGGCAGCTTAGAATTAGACATCACGTTTACCTTAACTCTCATCTTATTGGCAACAAAATTATTTCTTGCGTTATTTTTGGGGAGAGAAGTAATCGGGAAGTGGAAACGACTCGGGTATTTCGAATTCGATTTTTTATTTGCCTTCTTTATTCTAATGAGTTCATTATTTGTTTCCCGTATTTTCTATATGGTTTTTGATTTCTTCCTAACCCAAAATGAAATTGCTAAATTTCCCCAATATATTATCTTTTGGAAGTTGGGAGGTGTTATTGGGGCAATTGGTTTGATTTTTGTATTGACGATCATTGACAAAACGATTCTTAGATTCAAGCTATATGGTACTCCCAGTATTATAATTTTTGGAATCTTTATATTTGTACTCATTTATCCCGTAAATACACCAGAGGATTTTCGGTTTTTGCATCTATTATTAATTAGCTCTCTCAGTCTTACATTTTTAATCCCAATAGTCTTTATTTATGTTGGAATAAGGGCTCCTGAAATTAGAATGGTTTCATTTATTCTCTCATTGGGCATAATATTGTATTTGGTTGCCTTAATCTTTATTAATGAGTTCTTTCTCTCACCATTTCAAAGCATATTTGGCTCGGAATTTAGAATTGTTATTTTTCTTATCTTCATTATTTTTAAGCTTACAGGACTGGTATTGATAACTTATAGCGCCACAAATTTATATATCTATAATTATTTTTCTGAAAATAGTGTTTAATCCAATTCCAGAGAAAGATTCAGATAACTATCCTTTTTTTTGCTAAATATTTCATATTTTGAGACGTGACACGCTACATCTTTTTTAAGAATCGTTCTTAACTCTTGCTGAAGATACCCAGCTAAAATATGAAAATGAATAAGATAATTTTCGCTTTCTAATAGATTTGAATTATAAATTTGATAGACTACTTTTGAATTATCCTTCGAAATTTCTATTATTCTTACATTTACTTTATTATCAAATATACTGAGATATGGGAAAATATTTTTAATAAGCTCAAATAATTCCTTATTCGATAGGTTTTGAAGAGATTCTAATTGCTCAAATCCTTCAGTATGTACGGGAAGAGTTAATATTTCAACTAAACCCTCTCCTATACGCTTATATGCGTCAAATTGATTCCCAAATTCCTTTTGTATGCTTTTTATAAGACTCTTATAGACGGGAGCGATATCGTTTAAAAATTCGATACGTTTGTCTTTTGAGAAATAAAGCACGTATCTCCCAACTTTCTTTTTAAAAACTAAGTTTTTACCTTCCAGCAGTGCCAGATATCGATATACTGTATTTCTGGTGGTATCTATTTTATCGGCAATATCAGTAATTGTTAGTCCAAAGGAGTAATTCCGTAGACAATCTAAGATTTCCTCATCGTATTCTCGTTTTTGATTAGAACTCATCATATAATATTATTTTGTCTTCCATTTTAAAGTATTGATAACCTTTCGTAGAATTTTCTTTAAACTGAATGATATGAATTATATTTCGCGAAAGATGCTTAAGAATTTAGGAAAATTCTATAGAAATTGCTTGAGTAAGGCAAATTTCTAGACACTTTGAACAATCGAAACCTTTACACAATTGAGGAAATACTGGATCTATAATCCAATCGTTAGGATTATGATAATCTTCATCTCGAAAAGTAATGTTAAAAACACTAGGAGGACATATTTGTACGCATTTTCGACATTCTTCTGGTTGTATACATTTTTGATAATCTATTTGAATTTTTGGATATTTCATTAATATTTTCCTCTTGTTATTGGAATTGAATCTCTCTCAACTAATTGAATTGCATTTTCAAGACACATTTCCGCGCAATTACTACATCCATAACATTTTTCAAGGTCAATTCGGGGACCTTTGTTTGGATCATAACTTAGAGCATCGAATTGACAAATATCGTTACAATTTCCACACTGGATACATTTATCAAGATTTACTGTGGCGACATAATGCCCTTTCCAACACGCATTAATATCGAAATCCGTTCTTAGTCGTATTGCTCCGCAAGTTGGAAGGTCACATGAACACACCGCGACAATTGCTGGTAATGGTCCCGCCCAAATGGAGTGCACATATCCTTTCTCTGACGTAGATTCTAAGAAGCTAACTGCTTTTTCTTTATCAAGAATTTCAAGTCCATTTTCGGGAATGAATCGTGGTAATTTCGGTAAGATTTCTCTTAATGGAGTAAATCCTAAGCAATTAAAGAATTTACAAGGACATGCATTTGGAGTGCACATCTCTGTGAACCTCAACACTTTCGTGAATCGGTATTATTTAGTACTACTACACATAGGCAGTTTGAGTCATTGCTAAAAAGCTTTTGGGACTCATTTGATACCTTTGTGGCTTGATATTACTTTTATTTAATCTGTCTTTCCTTTTTAACTCTTTTGTGGGGTGTCCGTTTGAGGGGGAAAACCTTATGGGTGGGGTTATGATAAATTTGGTAACCTTTTGCCTTGCTTGATCGGTTAGGTGTTTGCGAGGATCGGAAACCAAGTTTAAATTGTAAGCAACTGCCCCGAAGGAAAATAATTCTGGATGTTGTTTTCTGCCGATATTCGCAGCACCGTTGACATCTCCGTGAACGATTTTGCCGTGCCGTGATCGGAACAGTCCTTTGTGCTTTACTCCGTTTTGAGTGAACCTGCGTTTCCCAGCATATGTGCCCTTTGGTTTTTTCCCAATTGATTCTCCGTCGATATATGAACATCTGCTGGTATACCATTCGGGCGTGTAATCCACTTTTATACCAAAATAAACCGCTTCTTGCTGAATTCTTTCTAATATTTGGTTAAATGGTAATGAAACGAACAAATCTCTGATTAATTTTGTTAATTTGACAGCATTGGTTTGCCATCCCTTGTTATACCCGAAAGTAATCGTTCCCACCTTATAGTGTAGACAATAATACATAAGTTTCTTGGCGATCTTGTTAATGGTATCCCGCTTCACTCGGTTGTATTTGTCCCATAATTCATCAATCTTCAGTCTGTATAATTCCAATTTGCGTTGTAAGCGTTCTACCGAAAGATTGGATACGCGATTAAGAAACTTACTTTTATTAGTAGCCCGTGATTTAAGATACTGCAAATACCCAACAAACTTATCTCGCTTATCTTTGGGTGTGGAATCCGTGAGAACAATTGCTTTGATGATGGTAAAAATGCCGCTATAAACTTTTTTACCGTCCTTTTCAGCAAGTTTCTTGAAATTGTCCCAACTTGTGTCTTTCGTTGTCCTAAAAAAACTTCGAGATTTTAAACATTTAAGGACAATGGCTTGATTACTTAAGCCATTTATATCCAATCGTGAAAGAGTAGAAATCTTTCTAAAAATATAGAGAATCATTCGTCTCAATATCCCGAATTCGGCGTGATAGGTGTGAATTCGAGATTTGATAATTGATTCTAATGAACCTCCCGCTTTCTTGAATCGTTCTAACACATCGGTAATCATATCAGCTCGAGATTGGAATATGGGAATTGTATGGTTTATCCTATAGTTCCATTTCTTTAACACTGAGC
>SHMW01000008.1 GCA_008080735.1 Promethearchaeota archaeon | reverse complement strand
CTAATAAAATATATTATATTAAACCAAAAATGATTAAAATGTCGCAAATTACTCAGAAGTTTGAAATAATTAATAAGAAAATATTCGTTATTCCAAGTAATTATTTAAACAAAAAAGTGTTTTGATAAGTATGAAAGCAATTGAATTAGATGCAAAATGGGAGCCTAAACCTTCATTTAAGCTGGGTTCGAAAGATATTGATGGAAAGTTGACCTATTTGGGATCGCAGGTATGGCGAAATCCTAAAGTAAAACAAATAGATGCTGAAACCCCCGAAATAAAATCAGATGAGGTGCTAATAAAGGTAAAGAGGTGTGGAATATGTGGTTCTGATGTGCATATGGCTCAAGCTGATGAAGAGGGATATATTTATTATCCTGGATTAACCGCTTTTCCTGCAATATTGGGACACGAATTTGCGGGAGAAATCGTGAAAGCGGGAAAACAAGCAATAAATAAAAGAACTAACCAGCCGTTTGAGGAGGGGGAATCAGTGACTGTAGAAGAAATGGTATGGTGTGGGGAATGTAGACCATGTTGCGATGGTTTTCCCAATCATTGTGAGCGATTGCAAGAAATAGGGTTCTCAATTGACGGTGCTTATGCGGAATATATTACCGTTCCAGCAAAATTATGTTGGAGTTTAAGAAAATTAGAAGATGAATATGATGATATCTATAAAGCAGGGAGCTTAGTAGAACCAACATCTGTTGCGTATAACGCGGTTATTGAACGAGGTGGTGGAATAAAACCCGGACAGAATGTCGTAATTCTGGGGGCAGGTCCCATAGGAATCGCCGCTGCCAAAATCCTAAAAACAGCGGGTGCTGCGGTCTGTATAGTGTCTGAACCAGAAGAAAATCGTGCCAGCTTAGCGAAAAAAATGGGCGCTGATTATATTATAAACCCACAAAGAGAAGATTTTGTAGAAAAAATAAAAGATTATACTGACAATGAGGGTGCTGCGCTCTATTTAGAAGCCACAGGACTTCCTGGACGAGTTACTGATGATATACAAAACGCAATTTGGGAATGTAAAGCAATTAATAGTACCGTTGTGATTGTCGCACGAGCTGAGGAAAGAATGCCAATCATCGGAGAATATTTTCAAGTAAGACGGGCTCGAATTGTTGGTGCTCAAGGACATTCTGGACACGGCACTTTTCCTGATGTTATTAGTTGTATGTCCGCTGGGATGGACATGACACCCATGATTACAGAGGAAATTTCACTTAATCAAGTTCCAGAATATTTAGAGCTTCTTCAAACTGATAAGGAAAACTGTAAGGTCTCCGTAAAAATTGATTGATTATTCTATTTTCCTTCTTATTTTTCTAGAGATGTAGTTTCCTTCATCTTTCGAAAGCAATAGCTCCATATAGGAGGTTCAAACAAAATTGGGCGATCAAATTGAGGTGTATAGGGTTTTATATCTATAATCGGCGACTTATTTAACGCATCCAAATTCTCTACATACAAAATATTTTCTTCTCTTAACAATAATTTTACTGTTGTGAAACAAATCGGGTTAGGTCTTGCCTGTGATCGAGATGAAAATACCCCTCGTTCTGAAAATTGTGTAAATCCTCCAGGATTTACTTTTCTTAACTTTCTTTCCTTAGATTCTATTAAATGAGCCCAATAAATTACAATTATGTGGGAATATTCTTCAATCTTCTCCAGTGCTTCTACAAATTCTTCAAAGATGACAAGTTGAGAAATCCTTTTTTTTGAATCATTAAATTTTGAATCATCGATCTTCGTGCGCACTTCCCCAATTTGTATAACTTCAAATTTTTCTGACATATGTAACTCCAACCTTGAGTTTTGTTAATTTAAAAGTAGGATGTGCTTTAGCGATTTAGAATCATCTTCAAGAACTCTATGCTTTCCCTTGCGACATCTTCAAATGAAGGTTTCATAATTGTCTCAATTGAAGCGTAATTTTTATATCCCGCTTCTTTGAATGTATTAAGGAACGCTCTGAAATCAAAATGACCTGTTCCTGGAGCTCGCCGATTTGTATCTGCAAGATGAATATGGATTACTTCCGAAGAAATTTGTTCTAAGTCCTCCCAAATAAATCCAGGATCTTCCTCTAGGTTTGTATGATATGAGTCAATGAGAAGTTTTAGATGACTGGAATTAATTTCTTGGAGTAAATCCAATGCGCTCGAAATTGTGTTATATGAATCAATCTCGAAGCTATTAATCGGTTCAAATGCCAACATTACCCCCTTATTTTCAGCTAAATCTGCACATCGTTTTAGGGAAGATATTATATTTAAGCGTTCCTTTTTTGGGCTGCTTTGAGAGGAATATCGCCCACGAATTAATCCAATGATTACTAAAGCGTTAGTCTCCACTGCAAATTCCATATATCTTTCGAGTCTTTCTATAGCCTTCTGACGAAGGGTCTCATCATAATGTCCTAATGAATACCCAAATCGAATAAAAGTACTTCCAGTTCCTAAAGCAGAGATCTCAAAATTATAGGAATTTAGGATCTCTTTTATTTGGAATATATTAATTTTCTCTGGTTCCAATAAACTCAGCTCTATGCCATCAAATCCCAGATTTTTTAAAAATTCACACAAAGCTTCAAATTTCTTACTCACCTCATCCACAGGACTCTTCGACTCATTTAGGCCAGAAACAATACTGAGTTTCATAATTATTATTTTATTATGTATATTCACTAAAAAATTTCTTTAACCATATATTAAACATATTATAATATAATTAAAATATATTAGTAGCAGTTCAAGCAAAGGAATGATAAATGCCAATTAGACCAATTTATGGAAACTGGAATAGTGTTGATTTTCTTGACAAGATTGATAAATATATTTTATGTACCATGGAAGAACCATGGGAAATAATAAAGCCTAAACTTAGTAAATTTCCCATAAAAACAATATTCAACAAATATATGGATATCAATCACTTAAGACTTACATATAATAACTCAGAAGCAATTATTGAAGATTCCATTGCAATAGTAGGAATTGGTGGAGGAACGGCTTGTGACACCGCCAAATATCTTACATGGAAATCAAAAAAACAAGGTCATACTGATATTGATTTAATTTTGATTCCTTCAATTATATCTGTTGATGCATTTTTATGCTCTTCAATTGCTGTAAGAGATAATAATAAGGTCAATTATATTGGAGATAGTTATCCAGAAAAGATTCTTATTGATTATGAACTGATAAAATCAGCCCCAAAATTTCTCAATAGAGCAGGCGTGTCGGATACGATATCCATAACTTCAGCATTAGGTGATTGGTTGATAAGTCGTAAACAAACTAATGAACGATTTGATAAAACAGTATTTAATGAAGCAAAAAAGATCGCCATAGATTTAATGGATGCAAGAAATAAAATAAGAGATGTTAGCGAAGAGGGGATAAAGGCGCTAATCGAGGGTTTTTTCCGAGAGGTAGATTTATGTGAAAAATGGGGGAATGCACGACCAGAAGAGGGAAGTGAACACTTTCTGGCCTATTGTATAGAATCAATTACTCATGATCATTATATTCATGGTCAGCTAATCGGAATGAATATTTTAATCAGTCTCTATTTACAAGATAAGATGGCTGAGTTTTCCATAGACGAGATACGACAGTTTTTCAGTGACATAAAACTCGACATATCTCCACAATCAAATAAGATTCCCTTAGAAGTATTACGTGAAGCATTAAATAGTGTAGAAAAATATGTAAAGAATGAAAATCTAATGTATTCCATCTATAATTCTCCAAATTTAAAATTGGATGATAAAAAAATAGACGAAATAATCCAATTTATAAAAACGATATAAAAAAGAAAAAGGATATTACCAATAAACAAAATTAATAGCAGTATTGCTAGTCTTCAGCTAAATCCTTTAACATCCCCGCGTCAATCCTGTTAAATTCTTCCGCATATTTTACACCGTATTTTTCCCCTATTTCCCCATATACTAATTTCACTAAAAGAGTCACTCTAATAGGATTTGGTACATCTTCTTCTAATAATTCAACATAGAGATTATTAGCCCTTGCCAACAGCTTGTTTTGATAAAACCAATTTTCCATGACGGTTTTTTGATAATTTATTGCCTTAATTTTATCATCAATATGATCTGTAATATCCACATAAAAGTTAAGAATTGTAGGATTTCTCGCAAATAAATATCTCTCTCCCACAGCATGAATGTCCAATCCCTCTTCAAAATGCTCAGGATAAAACAGGTCAAACGAACTTTGCCAGCAAGCTTCATTTACGGCTCGTGCTGTGGTAATATGGTCCATATTTTCTTCATCGTTTCCATTCAAATCAAACGAGACAACGAGATCTGGTTTGTATTTCCTCATTAATCCTACCAGTTTCCCTCTGAGCTCATGATAGTCTGCGGTATATAATGTGTCTGTGGGATATCCCAAATTAACGATTTCTTTTGCCCCTAATGCTTTATAAGCGCGTTCTGTCTCCTTCTTGTTTCTCCTTCTGCCTTTCTCTTCAGTTAACCCCACGCAATCTGCATAGTCGTCAGTAATTCGCACACAAATTAGGTCATTTCCTTCTTTTGTTAGTTTTATGAGTGTTCCGCCTGCCCATATTGTCAGATCATCCGCATGTGGGCCAATTGCTAAGACTGTTTTATAATGAAATAGTTCTTTTATAGCTTTTCTTATAATTTGTCCCGCTTTTACTCCGATAGATTCAGTTTCATGTCCAATGAATTTCCCATCAACAATATCATCTACCCAAATTTGTGGTTTTAAAGACCATTGATTTTTTGGAATAAAATATCCGATTGAATCATTGGAATGGCTTAATACTATTATCTCTTTATTGTCTTGTTCATCTATAATATCAGAAAGAAGTCCAGGAAAAGGTTCTCCTGGGATGTTTAACAGATCAAGATCTCCGATTCTTATCTTACTTACGGAACTTTTTATTCTCTCATCTTCGTACTCTCTATCCAAGATTCCTAATGTATAAAGCAACTGGAAGTCGGGATTTTCTAATTGAAGCTTAACCTCTCTATAGCGTATTTCAATAGGCGATATCTTTATCTTTTTATGATCATCATAAATCTTCTTAATTTCAGAAAATATTTTATCAGCAAAAATGTCCATTTTATCAAACCCCTCTTCACAATAGATTGGAGATTGAGCTCCGCATAATCCCAATGCAAACAATGAGGTCCCTCCATATTCAGCTTCGATCATTTCCGAAACAAGACCAGGATAATCTGCCGAAATTGAGAGATTTTCTCGCGTTGTTATTTCTGGTTGAGCAGTATATGTCCAAAGGCTTGCAATGAGGTTTTCATCTGATAAAAATTTCATTAATAGTAAATTCCCATCTACATTTTCCTTGATTCGGTAATTCTCAATTAATTCGGGTATTTCTGATTTTGTCACATATATATCAGTTTCGACCAATTCTTTTTCTGCTTCTAACACAATTTCAACTATTGTATCTAAAAGAAAAATCATGTATTTCTCATTAATCCCGGACTTTCCGATTATAGGCCCCCATAGCCCCATCGTATCAGGTCCCGCATGCGTGTGAGTAGAAAAAATATAGACATTTTTATATGAAAATCCATAAGCAGAAAGTCGGTTTTTAATTCTATTAACAAAATCCGCTAATAACCCAATAACTTCAACCGAGACTAGCGCAAATTTTTGATCCCCATCCGAAAGAACAATCGCTCGAGCGTGTATTGGATCATGAACTCCTTTTACCTTTGGAGCCTCCATGGTCAAATATCCCGCAATATAGGTATCACCTACATCATTTGGGGGAGAGATTTTCTCCTTGGCGGCACCACATCTTAATACCATTTTAAAATCAACATATTAGATTTTTAGTTATCTTTAATTTAATAGTGTAGTACTATTCTCAAGAAGTAAAAAAAAAATAAACCTAATTTTAGCGGGATGTTTCAAGCCTCTTTTTTTCGTGTAATTGATTTTTCATTTCCTCATTTTCCGCGACTCTCTCCTGAGTTAATGGATAGAAGTATAAAAGAATGATTGCAATTACCAATATTATCACAGGCCAGTATATCTGCACTATTGGGAGGATAATAGGTCCCAAAGCGGGATCTCGAAGTTCATAATCTCCCCAACCCGCTCCACCAAAGACTAAAGCCAGCACTATGAGATTTATGGCTCCTGATAATCTATTAAATAATGCAACAACTCCATA
>SHMW01000007.1 GCA_008080735.1 Promethearchaeota archaeon | reverse complement strand
ATACTATTAATATGATTGTCAAGTAAATAAATGTTAGAATATCATTTCCGGTCGGTGGTGTCCAGATTAATATCATTAGAATACATAAAGGTATAGCACTCACGTAAATCCAAGGTTTTCTTCGTCCCCATTTAGTTTTTGTTCTATCAGATAATACACCAATCAACGGATCATCAATAGCATCCCAAATTGAATAAATAATGAACGCTAACGCATACCAATAAATATTTAGGTCAATAACAGTGTAATAAAAGGTAAATCCAAGAAATAAGAAACTTTGCAGTGATAAATTATCAGCAAGCGTCCCATTCGCATAAGCAACTCGTGTTCCAAAGCTCGTTTGTATCGAATTGTTTATTTTGATTTTTTTTTGAGACATATGTAAGTTTTGGTTTCTTAATATTTAAATTTAAATTTCAGTCCAAAATTTTTGATATAATATCTAGATTTAAGAATTTCTAATGAAATCTCCTTCGATTTTGTGTTCTTGAAAGCTACCCGAACTTATTACAGGTGATGAACTAAATCTGAAAAAGAACAAATCATAAAGAATTTAGCAGATACCATTCATTATTACATAATTCTCTAGTAAAAAAAAAAATAAAAATGACAAAATGGAATATTCCTCCCAAGGGAGGACATATGGATCTGCCAGACGGTATTTATTTACAAAATATGTCAATCAAAGAAATCAATGAGCGTTTAGAACAGAATGATGTTATCATCGTTCCCATTGGCTCCACAGAAAACCACGGCCCAGCAGCTTGTATCGGAGAAGATACATTTTTAGTCACGCGAATGGCAGAATTGATTGCCGAAAAAACGGGATGTACTGTAGCCCAACCCATCTGGTATGGAAGTCATCCTTATCATCATGTGGGAATGCCCGGCTCGATTATTGTCCCCGAGGAAATCTTTAAAGGGATGATTCGTGCGGTAATTGCGGGATTATGGAATATGGGATTCCGCAAACAGATCTTATTAAATGGACACGGACAAGAATATGTGATCCCCTCTGCTATTCACGAATGGGCTAAAAATTATCAATTACCAGCTGTCCTCTGTAATGTAAATTGGTACCACGCAATTCCTCAGCATTGTATGGACGAAGAGCATGGAGGACCCTTTGAAACACCGTTTATCCATGCAGATGAGGCTGAAACGTCCTTCTCAATGGCTCTTTTTCCAGAAATGATTAATATTAAGGATGCGTGTGATAATGAGCCTCAAGGCTGGATGCCCGAAGGACATGTCGATAAGGCAGGAAATATTTATCAAAAACCAATAAAATGGTATGGGCAGGTAGGATTTGGCCCTATTGAAGTTTCTGCCTATCCAGAAGGTAATGTTGGATGTCCCAGTAAGGCAACATTAGAAAAAGGAAAGCCGGGGATTGAAGCGCTTTTAGATTATTTGGAAACATTAGTAAATGATATTATAGAAACATTTCCTCCGGGAGAACTCCCTCCAATCGAAGGAATAACTCAAAGAGATCCAAAAGAGGTCAAAAAATATCTGAAAGGACCGCTGAATGGCGGAAAAAGTATCTATGAATTACGCTATCCTCCTTAATCAAAATTAGTATATTTTAAACTTTAATTTTTCTTTTTCATTCTTTTTTTAGCTTTGGAAATTCTAAATATTCGTTATTCCAAGTGATTATTTATACAAAAATTACTAAATTTTTTTAATAAAAAGAACTATTATCATTAATAATGAGTGTGAGATTAGATCTTGACTCCATTTTGGAGAATCTAATGGATAACTTAGGAGAAAAAATATATTTTATCATCATTTCTTCCAAAAATGGAGTAGTTATTAAATCCTATATCAATGAGGATGAATTTAATAAGTCCGCAATAAGTTTGAATATTGCCCAAGCTTATGAATCTGCAGAAGAAATCACAGAGGCAATCGGAATCCATCAACCCGATTTCACACTAATCCATAGCGATAATTTTTACATATTGAGTATGAAAGTGTTAGAAAAAATTGTAATTTTGCTCCTTGAAGATCAAGTAGATTTGGGAATTGTGTTCCAAATTATAAACAATTCTATCGTGTCCTCTTAAATCTGGACTTCAAAAATCGGACTATTCAAATTTATTATTTTATAATTATTTTACTTTGTTAGAAATAATCATTAATTGAGATGATAATATGAAATACGAACGGAATCAATATTCGGAAGGTTTTAGTGTATGCTCCCTTATAATCGGTGCGTTATTTTTATGGTGGGGGTTAAATCATTTCTATACAAATAGGATCTTCGATCCATCGTGGTGGATTTGGAATTGGTGGGGAATTATATTGCTTGTCATTGGTCTCTCGATAATTGGCGGACAATTTGCCAATCTTTTTAATCGAAGTAAGCTTCGGAAAGTCGTGAAGCAAGAATTCTTACAAAATCCTAATGCATCCGTAGATGAGATAAGTAAAAATACAGGAATTTCAGTCAAAGATGTCAGAGCAATCATTTTAGATTTGAAAGCTTCAGGAGAATTAAGAGGACGATTTTCTTCATCAACCGGACAAATGAAATACACCGAAGTCCAACAAAAAGGAATGCCACAATCGATTCCTAACCAATCAAGTACTAAACAAACCCCAAGTGAAGAACCCAAGACAAATTATTGCCCAAACTGTGGTACTCCCATCACAAAAGAGGACGCTGCATATTGTCAATATTGCGGTGCGAGATTACACGAATAAATCCAAATTATTATTTTTTCATTCCTTTTTTAAAAAAATTCTTTATTTAATTAAATGATCAGTTAATCATATCAACGCTCCTTAACATAATTTAAAAACTAAGCAAAATAATGCACCATTTTGCACACAAATTATGGGAAATGGAATAATTTAAATAGTTTTAGTCTATTTTATTATTGTTATTTTCTCGATGTTAGTCATTCTCATATATGACTAATTATATAAATAACAGGACAGGGAAATAAGGTAAACAAAAATGAACGAGTTAGATGAGGAGATAAGAAAATACGTAAAATATTTCAGAAAGAAAAGGGATTTGGATACGTTGGATACTGATGAAATTAATAAAGTCCTTATCTCCGAAAAATATTTTGAATTTATTGATAATATATATAAATATTTTAATCATAAAAACGGCGTCGGTACTGGAACAAGTGAGGAAAGATTAGCGATTGAATGTTATTTAGACGCTGATGAGGCAATTAATCAATTCTGGTCGGAACTCTTGGGAAGCAATAATTTAACTGATGCTGTGCGGGCTCAACTAAAAATTAATTAATTTTTTCTTCTTTCATTTAATATTCATTATCATCTGTTAGAAGTTATAAATGATGCTGTATCTTAGTTTTTCTTTTAGTTGGAGAAATGGCTTTATATTGATTTTTCCCTTTATATTGTGGAATATTACATTAACTTCGAAATTGCCAATTGCATCTTTATTTTGGGGATGGTGCAAGCGGATGGCTCCTAATTCCAGAAAATATCCTGCGAAAGATTGTGTTTTTTTTACCGATTTTTATGATAATTCATCCACAAGATAATCCTTCTTAGATCATTGGGATTTGCTTTTATCTCATAGGACTGGTTCTTTATTTTATCTCTTGGGTATTAATAATCAATCTGGATCAAAAATGGATATTGAGCATTCCAAAACCTGTTCAATATATCATCTTACTCGGTCCAAGCTATACTCCACTTATCTCTTTTGTTGGAATTGCGATGATGTGTAATTTTCTATTCGATATATTGCCCGTGGTTTCATTTCTAATTCTCCATATAAGTGAATATCTATCTACCCGTAAATTCCCGTAAATTCTAATCTGTATGGATGATCTTCGTGAAAGCTGAGTTTCACGTTCTTTTGTATATCTCAATATATCACCATTCTTTAAATAAAATAGCTAAAAAAAGTGATTTTTAATGATTTTTTCGACGAAGTTATCTCTTCATCCATTAGCTTTGAATAAAATATAAGGGCATATTTTAAAATTCTTCAAATTTTCTTCTATTCAATTAAAAAAACAAAACTTATATTGGTGGTCATCATTTCAATAGATTGGGTCAAGGCAGAGCAGAAACCACAGCGTTCTCAACGCGTGAAAGGAAGGAATTTAATCGAATTGCGAACTAAAATCGCAGAGCTAGAACATCAAATGCAAAAAAAACTGACCACAGTTACAAATCTTTCTGATGAGATAACTACTCTTAATAGGAATATTTCTCAATATGAAATGTTTCTCCGAACACTTGAGAAGATATTAAAAACAAATAATATCCTTACGCTTGAAAGATTTGTAGAATTAAAAGAAGATTTGAAAAGGCAGTTAGTCTGATATTTATTTTTTATGGTAGTTCTTCCATTTTTATTAAATGGTTTTAAGGAAGTCTTCTACTCTCATGTTACTATCGACCAAACTAGACGCGATCTGTTCCTTTATACGTCCTTTAGCCTTTTCGATCTCTTTCTGGGACATCGTCATACTCCCAATAAATTCGTTCATATAGAGATTTTGAATCTTTCTAAGGATCGGATATACTTGCTTCCGTTTCACTTCGGCTTCTGTCTCTATAATATATTGGGTCCCGCTCATTGCGTTTTTTGCGAAAAAATATTTTTTATCCCCAATAACAAAATCGTTGAGATCTTCTTCCATTCCGTTCGCGAATTGTTGAAGTGATTTTGCCAATCTTAACAACAAATTATCATCTGTATTTTTTTCACCATTCTTTTTATACTGAATGATAGGTCGATTATCTGATTCTAATATATAAATTCTAGTTATCATAAATTTCGTTCCTCAACACTAATAATCATCAATATATTATAAAGTATATATCTCTTCAGTTTATATTCTATTAAAAATATTTATAGTCCTCTTAATTTTCGACTTAAGAGAATGATAATACTTTTATGAACTAGAAATCCCAATAAAAATAGTGAGAAAAGAGGTATACTGATTGAGGGGCTCCTTATATACTTTTTAAGAAGTTTTCTATTTTTAAACCTGTTTCATCTATCATTTCTTCAATTTGGGAACGGATATTTTGTTTTGCTTGCTTAATTTCCCGTTCTGACATCGTCATAGTACCTATAAATTCATTTAAATAGAAATTCTGTACTTTTTTTAAAAACGGACGTACATCCTTTCTCGATACTCTTGTATCCGTCTCAATTATGTATTTTGTATCACTCATACTATTTTTCGCAAAAAAGAATTTATTCTCTCCCATCACAAAATCGCTAAGATGATCCCCCATTCCATTTGCAAATTGGTTTAGAGATTTTGTTAACCTAAGGAGCATCTTATCCTCAATTTGTTCATTTTCCTTCTTTTTATAGGTAATTATTGGTTTGTTATCCGCATCGAGCACATATATACTTTTTATCATAATCGCTCAACCTTTATATTTATAGCATTTTCTCTAAAAAATAAAACTTTTGTGCTTTTAGCTTATTAGGTAGGATGAAAAATGCGTAAGTTCCAACAAAAACGGAATTAATACCTTCTTTTTTATTATTCCCAAATTTTAAATCTATTTCCTCTATCATTTATTCATGAATATTATTATTAAAAAATTACAAACCACACCTTTAATAACCATCCCACTTATAATCGGAATTTATTGGGGATTTCTGTTACTCCCTCGCGTATTCTTGCTTCCATTTTATTCCTTACCGTATCCTTGGTTATTATTAGTTGATTTGATAGCTAAGATGCTTCTACTAACCCTCCTATGGTTTCTGCTGATTCCATTCGGATTGCAATTGCCCTCAACCACCGAGAACTTATTGGATTATTCCAATTCAATAAATCTTAATAAATTCAGTCCTAAATTAAGAAATATTTCGATAGGGATAACTTACGCAGTAATCATATTGTTTACAACATTGATTCCGTACGTCTTAATGGGGACATATCAATTTGAAATATCAACCATTATTGGACAACCCGATCAGGAAACTGGAGCTCTAGGATACTTTACCTTCATAAGCAATTTGCAACCAGCAATTTGGGAAGAAATTGCGTTTCGCGGAGTAATTCTAGTTTTGCTTCTGAATACCTTTTCCAATAAAAACGCTATTATTATTGACAGCGTTGCTTTTGGGGTATTTCATCTCATTAATCTGTTTGTAGGCGCTGACCCACTATTTACGCTTTATCAAGTCTTTTTCGCAACCTGTCTTGGCATTGTATTAGCTTATATGACGGTAAAGTTTAAAACTCTCATACCTGCAATGATTGCTCATTATACAAACAATGTATTCCAACCTCTTGTCTCTAATGCCATGATTCCGGATTATGGGTTAGAAATTATTCTTTCGATTGGTAGGGTGTTGATTTACACTACTTTGGGACTTCTTCTGGTTTATTATTGGCCGAAGGGTCACAATAGAGCTGAATAATTCTAACTCAATTACTCTGCTCTTTTTTCCTTTTCTTTTTCGGAGCGTATATTTAACAAATATTTTAAAAATAGGAGGGGTGCAAGTTCTATACAATAAATTTTTTTAGCTATAGAGCACGATATAAATATAGTTTTCAAATCTTTTTATGGACCCGTAATCTAGTCTGGATAGGGAGTAACTTCCTCCAGAAAGGGTACCCGCCTTCGGAGACTCCATTAGGAGCCGGTCTGGGCTGTCGCAGGTTCGAATCCTGCCGGGTCCGCTTTCTCCTTAACGATCTGACACTTTCTGAAGAGAAATTTGAGACATTTCAGACATTGTAATGCTATATCTTGTTTTATATATATACGCAAAAATGGAATTCTTTCTCTACTTACGCTAAGAGGAGGCATTTTCCAAGAAATACCTGACATACTGGATAAATTCAGTAGTAAAATTCCTAAATCGTATGGAATACATTATTTCGCCATCCATTTTGATAAATCCCTTCATAAAAGCATCATACGGCTGAATTTGGAGTGAGAGGATCCTCTCTAGTGTTTCTCTATCCATTATAAACTTAATGTTGTACGTATCATGTAATCCCTCTGAATAATTAAGTTTTCCACTGCTTATCTGAAACCAACATTGAAAATCCATATCTGTGATACATATCTGGTATACATCATCATAATCAGAATAATCTTTCTGGAATTCCTCGATTTGGCTTATCTTTTCCACCATACTTTCAAAAAACTTATCTAAATATCGCTTAAACTTATTGCTTTCTGAGCTAAGTAGATTCTTAAGGATGAAATAAATATTGTTTAAATTACTCATGTCATGTCTGTCATTAGATAAAATATAAGATGCTTCTTAGAAAAGATAGATAAATAATTTAATAAAAACATATTCATTTAGCAAAAGATATAACTGGTTCCTAGAATAGTGAGAAGTGAAAAGAAAAAAAACAAGAGAGAGAAAGATAAGTGATGAATTACATTAAGTTAGTCGCGTATTGTTCCATCAAATAGGAAATTTTATCCCCATCTACGTCTCCCGATTTCAACTCTGGACACATATTCTCGAGGTGTGTGAGCAATTCATTTAAACTTTCTTCAGCTTCATTTGGATCTATCTTTTGAGCATTATCTAACACGATTGATCCTAGTAAATTTTCGGAGCGACTAAAAATGATGGTATGGCCCTCTAATTTTAGCTGGTTTAATTCAGTATTGAATGATTCCTTTATGAAATTCGTAATCGCTGAAAAAAGTCCACCTTTAAGCACGTCTTCACTGGATTTGGATGATAATGGTACCCCACTTTTGTCAAAAATAGTAAATGCTTTTGGTTTTATACTTTCTGTGAGTTCCTTTCCCGTTAATTTAAAATAAATCTTTTTAAATGCTTTAACAATACCATATCCCGTCTTGCATGAAATTGGTATAATCTCAAAAGATGATAATTTGTCCAATTCCATTGCTTCCATAATATCATTTATGGAGGCAACTTCCTTGAGGTCAAATTTATTTGCTAAGACTAATAATGGTTTTTTCTCAAGTAAGGGGGAGATCTTCCATAATTCTTTCCTGGCTTCCTCAAACCTTTGTGGATCAGCCGCATCGACCATAAAGATTACAAACGATGCATCTTCCAATTCTCCTGCCCATAAACTCCTAAAATCTTTTTGTCCACCCATATCCACGATTGAAATCTTAACACCTTGAACCTTCATTACCGTTTCTTGCTTTCCCATTGTCGGAGAATGTTCTATAAACGTCCCAGTTTGTAAAAAGGACACCATCGTCGTCTTTCCTGCGTTATCCAACCCCATAATAACGACTTTTTTATCCTTTGATAAAATTTTGTTTAATATATTCTTAATACCCATTTTAATCAGAAAATTTGATTCGTATATTATTATATTTGGTAAAAACAATACTCCTTAAGATATTTTTTTTAGTGTCTTTTTTCCGTGACTATAGCACACAAAAATAGTTGGATCATCATATTTAAAGTATTAAAATCACAATTTTAATTTATATTATGGTTATGGGATTTAAACAATCAGTGGTATGTAAATTAGGAGGACATGTGAATTCAAATCCCGAATTAGTTGTTTCTTATCCCCCACTTAATATAAGCAACGCGGAGGATCAGAAAGAAACGATCAATGAATGCTTACCTTTTGGTTGTAAAGCTGGAGATATCATAGAAAGAAAATATAAGAAAAATACAATGATCTCGTATATTTTTACTATTGACAATGTGAAGGAGAGAGATGATCTTTTTTCCTTCTCAATTCTATTAAATAAAAAAGATGAAATTGACCTCTATAAAGCAATTATTCAAGAATTTATAGGACTTCTTAGAAAAAATGGTCTTTTAGAGGAACCTACCTTTATCGACTTTCAAGAAGCAATTTATAATAGTTTTAATCAAGAAACAGATTTAACAATTGGAAGTAAATCATTCCCACTTTCTCAGTTATTTAGAGATAAAAGGGATGAACTTAATTTATCAGAATTTGAACCACGGGGGAGTTTCTTTTAATGCACCAAGGATTTTTGTTAGTGTTTAGTAATCTTTTACAATCTCTGGGACGTTATATTTCTGTATTTATCGTATTTCCCCTTATCGTTTCAATTTTAAGTATACGATTCATTAAAGAGACGCGAAGATCAAAAGGAATAAATTATATTCGGTTAATAATACTCTGTATTTTTCTCTCTGTGTTCTGGGTTGAAATTTGGGAATTATTGGGTAACGAGATGCCTTTCGTTTCCTTAGAATTATCTGGGTTTGAATCAGAAGACTTTTCATTTTACAACTTTGGATTAGGTTTGGCAGTTTCATTAGGTCTTGTATTAGGCGCTTATCTATATCGAATAGAAAGCTTTTATCTTACTTCGCTATACGTATTTTTTGGATTATTTGTAATGTTTCTCTATACGGGGACAAGTATATTTTTAATGCCATTCATTTATTTATGTGGAATAGCGAGCTTAGTCGTTCTATTTTATACCGGAATAAAATTAAAAGATAATGGTGCTCTTGGAGTCGCGCTTTATTTCTTAATAATGTTTCTTACTTTATTCTTTGATGAAACGGGTATAATGGGAATAATTGATGCGCTTATCACACTAAGTTATTCTGCTTTTGGAATTATTTTTGCCACAGGCCATTTTACACCATTTAAAGCTACGGGGGGTAATAAATAATGGAAATAATCACGTTAACCTTCGGTTCAATTCTCGATTTTGGATGGTTTCTATTTTTAGGACTAACTGTTCTTTATTCCTATAAAAATTGGAAAAAAAGTAGAATAAATATTAATTTGTATCTAATGCTTATTTCCCTCCTTTTAGTGACTTATGTATTTAATGCGCCTTCTTCAATCCTATTAAATTATTTTGCTGAAGGTGAGGGATCTGCATTCAATCCATATATCAATTTAGTAATAGGAGAAGGTTTGACTATAGGATACATAATATCTAGTTTAGTTATTGTGGCGATGTTTCAGTTTTTTGCTTATTTAAAGAATTTGCGAATACTGTACACACTTCCACTCATAAGCGGACTAATTGTTTTAGGTTGTCTGTATCTTAATCATAATGATACGATAATCTATCTATTTGGATTTACTGTAGCATTTCTATTACTATTGGACGCACTAAGAACTCGAAATGGGGTGGAAATTGGGATTGGATTTATTGTTTTGTTTGTTTTAAGCTGTCTTCCTACAGTATATGAATTTCAAATATTTTTATATGGTGTCGCTCGATTGGGATTCATGTGTTTGGTTTTTTTGGGTGTATCCGGATTATTAGATGAGTGGCTTTTTTATGATAAAGAACTTAAGGAAAAAATTGAGAATACATGGATTACCAAACGAGTTGTAATCAAACAAGAGTGAAAATTTTTATACTCTAAGCTTCATTCTTTTTTTATTTTTATTTTTATTAGCACGTAAGGGTTTCTCGTGATGTGCATTTTTTATCTCCATTTCAAACAAAATTAGATTAATTCGAATTTTTAGAACATTAGAATGGTTTTTAGAAAAATAAGAAAATTTTTAATCTTTACTTTATTAAAAAATTTAATGTTATAAAGTTTCTTTACTTTGTACAATCGATTTAATCAAATCTACTCAGAGTGAAGATAAACTTTATAGTAGATGCCCGCATAGTGTAGCCCGGTCTAGCATTCGGGACTGTCACTCCTGTTTAAACCAGAAGCTCTGGTTAAGGAGACCGACGCGGGTTCAAATTGTGACTTACTTCAAGTCGCTTGGAACTCCCGCTGCGGGCGCCACTATTTTCTATGATTATTCAATTTTCTTGCCTTATTTATATTCAAATTTATAGAAGGCAACAATTAAGGAGAATACAAAAAGAATCCCGATGATTGAAGTCAATACATAAAAGGAAATATTAAGGTCTATCGCGGCAATAAATCCTGAAAAGATGGGAGTAATCAGAAACCCAGCTCCTATCAGACTTTCTAAAATACCCGAAAATTTCGAGGTATTGTTCTTAATATTGAGCATGAGGATCATTCGCAAAGTGACTCCATAAAGTACACCGGTACATGATCCTACCACGAGAAACATGATAATAAATATGAAAAACTCTTGATTTAGGGCTAATATTGGAATCACGAAAACTAAAATGCCAATCATAACGGGTGGCACGAGTCCAAAATATCGCAGTTTCATAATACTGGCCAAAAACATAGAGATTACTTGGGATAGTGCCAAAAAAAATGTGGCAATGTAGACCGTATATTCTTCAAATCCGAGTAGTTCTGATTTGATTGGGTAGAGAAAGTTGACTGACGCACGCGTGAGGCAGTAGGCAACTATAATTAATACGGGGTATAATCTCGGATAAGAGAGCTTCCTAAAATCATCATTTTCCTTTTTGATCTCAACAGCTTTTATAAGATTGATATCTTGCTCTTTTATATATTCTTTAAACTCCTTCGAATGTATATTTAACTTCTTAGGCTCTTGAAACGCACTAACCGCAACGAGTAAATTGATAAAGATAAGGATGGGTGCAGCATAAAATATGAGCTCTAAAAATCCAAAAGAGAATAAGAGAAGAGCACCGAATAAAAAACCACTGAGCATTCCGGAATTCCAGGAAATATTGTACTTGGCAGTTAAGGAGCTATGTTTATGAAAGATATTGTCCGAGATGGCAGATTGAAGGTTTGGCCAGTATAATCCCATGAATATTCCTTCTACACTTCTAGAGATAAGGAATAGCGCGGGATTGAGAGTAAAATAGAAGATTATCTCCGAGAAAAATACCCCAATTAAGGAGATCGTAATACTTGTTTTGCGTCTAATTCTCTGAGAGAATTTATTCAAAAGGATTGGCGAAAACGTATACGAGATTGTAGTACCTGCGGAAAGGATCCCGATGATCCCCGTGCTCAATCCCTCTTGAAGATAATGAATTGGGACTGCCAAATTAATCATACCATTATTCATGGGATAAAAAAACGCCAAAATAAAGACGGGCCAAAACCGCCAATAGCTCAGCTCTTCAGGAGATTCCATATCACAAACAAAAATCCGTCCATTATATCTTTAATTTCAATTAAAAAGTACTCTATTGAACAAAAAGTTTTTGTTTACAGAATAATAGCAAGGAGAGCTATGTTATAGCTACTTTATAATCCAATCAATGACTTGGGAAGGACTATTTCATTATTATTCTACCTTCAGAATTCTAACCTTAAGTTGGTCTTCTTGAAAAATTGCTGATATATCCATTAAGTTCCATATCTTATGCATCAACTCCAACTCTCAAAATCTTTTTAAGCAAAAAAGTTGAACATATAATTGTTATTCAAATTAAATTGAAAATGAAAGTATTGAAAATACTCAAAACACACAAAAAGTTATAAATAGGTGTAAAAACATTGGTAGATGAAGCTTTATTAAAAGAGATGAAAGAAAAATTTGATGCGGGTGCAGAAAGTGCGGATCCAGATGATGCTTTAAAGGTATATGAGCTTTATAAGCAACTAGCAGAGGAAAGTGAGGATCTCAAAGAGGAATTGGAAGATATGGATATATTAGTCCAAATGGTCCTCACTGATGTCGATAAGAAGTTCTGGGTAAAAGCGAAGGAAGGAGCCCTTGAATACGGTGAGGGAGAAATTGATGATCCCTCCTTTACATTTTCTGCAACGAGCGATGTAGGTGCGGGTATGCTCTATGGTGAAGTAGATGCTACGAGCGCGTATATGGCTGGCGATATTACCGTCGAGGGAAATCTTCAAGACGCGATGGCATTCCAAGAAATTATCGAATTGGCCATGGAAGCCTTCGAGGATGCTATCGAAGATTTATAGATCTAAATCTTCAGAATTTTAAGCCCACGATCTCATATATATTAATAAGCTTTCTTTTTTTCTTTTTCTGATTTATTTAATGATTTTTGAGTGCTTTTAGATATTTTTCGAATAGACTTTTATCGTTCAATAAATCCTCTGTTATATTAATTCGTTTCGCATCTTTTTTAAGCCTTTCAAATATTTGATCTAACCAGAAAACATTATACTTCCCTCTGAACAATAGAGCTTTTTGGAAATCAATCTCATCAGTTATATCTGGGAGAAACAACATTCCGAATACATCCTGAGATGATTCACCAATTCCCATATAAAAATTACATTCGTTTACTAAAAATAATCGTATGTTGGAGATATCGGTAAATGAGAAAAAATAATCGTAATTTTCATAATCTAATAATTTCTGGTATTCTTCATAGGTAGAGATTATTTCTAATTGATCTAAATGTATGTCATATTCACTAAACTGCATGATCCTCTCCTCTAGGGTTAAATTAAAAGATCCCGCAATTCGAAATTTAGAAATCTTGCTCTTAACCAGATCCTTCATCAAATTTAGCATTGAAATTAGATCGGGAAGGATGGTTGGATTAGAGTTGAGGAAATTCAGAAAGAGATTGGGGTCATCTATCGGTAATTTATGGCCATTCAGATAAGGAATTATCGGATCAAGTGTAGAAAGAGATTTATATAAGTTCCAGAAGAGCTGTGAAAGGGCATTGGTAGTATAGATAGCACCAATATGGGATATAAGATTTAATTTTAATAATGTTTTTATATGATATTCTAAGGTAGATGGGATGAGTGATAATGCTTCTGCGATCTCATTAAAATGCAAGCCAGTTTTAGAATCCAGCAAACACTTTAATATCCTCACCCTTTTTTCCGATTTAAGGCAGCCGAGAACTTTATTAATATTTTTGGAATAATTCATAATGATTTGAACCAGATGGTAAATACTTAAATGGGTTAAAATTTCCTTATTGTGTAATATACTTCTTCCCATTTATACGAACTTTTTCGTATAGTTCAAAATCATTCAGAGTTTATGGTAAAATTCTTGATGAGCTTTATAATCGAGTACTCTATTTATTTAGTAGTTGTATAGAATTGTATCATATATTTTATCAATAAAAAGATGAATCAACGATGAAAGAAGAGATTGAAATTTTTCTGGACAAAGTCCCTGCATTACGCTCTAAAGGAAAAGCCATCTTAACCATCTTCTATATTCTCATATTAGTTGGCCTGTCGATTTTGTATTTTCATTTTGTCGACCGAATTACTTGGTATATGCCACTCATATCTCAAGGATTCATGATCCTTCTTGTCTGTCTGATAGGCTATTTCCATATTCAAAAAGCCGACCATTATAAGCAGAAATATGGAAAAATAGCTTACCAAAAATATTTTTATCGATATATAATACCACTTCTCGTATCTTGGTATGCTGTCTTCTTCCATCCTCTGTTTATTTCGGGCTCGCCAATATTCCCAATATGGGTATTTCCTTCTTGGACTTCCATTGTAATTGGACTTATTCTTTTCATTTTTTTTATTCTTGTCACTTTACGTATTGAACGAGCGGGATTTAAAATGATGACACATGGGATGGATATGTATTCAATCTTTCCTGAAGAGGCTCCAATAGTGAGAGGAGAGATTTATAGCTATGTACGACATCCATTATATTTATCCCTTACACTCGGATGCTTTGCGTTAGCTATTATTGCGAATAATTTTATCGCTCTGATTGCGGGTTTCATGCAACTAATCCCATGTTATGTCATGGGAACCATCGAGGATACAGAATTAACAGAAAGGGAGGGGAATGATCATTTGGACTATATACAATCAACAGCGTTTCTTTTTCCAATTAAAAGCTTAGGAGGATTCTTAAAACTCTTGTTTTCCTTTCAATAATTTTTTTCTTTATTCCAGTAAGGTCTCTTGTAAAATATCTCTTACACCTCGAATATATTGCTCGACTTCGTCTTTTGTATGAGTTGGCTCATAATAATGAACATGAAAGTGGATCCTTGAATTAATAGTAAATATCACCGCAACTAACGCATCGATAGTGCTTGACACGCCTCCGTAGAGATCCACCACGTCCAGTTCGCTCGAGATGGAATTAATCTTTAATTTATCTAATGAGCCGAGATTCGTCACTCCAAAGGGCTGACTATTGCTTGCTAACTCCAAAAAGAGGGGCCCGAACTTTTCAATCGATTCCAGAGGAACCACTCTCGAAAAAGTCTTATAGATGGTAAACACCGCGTTCCCTTTAAGTTTTTTTCGCAGTTTTTTATGATATTTGGTTGCATTCTCCCAAAAGGATTTGTTTAGGTTATATTTCTGCTTTATCACCGCCCCACTGGCGTATAATCCTACTGAATTTCCCACAGGATATGCCAATCGATCTCTCACGTTTACGGGATTATTGATGGTCGGAAAAAAACGCAAGAATGCCGTGCAGAGGGCGCTGTGGACTGAAATCTTGTGATTCTTACAATTTTTAATTAATTGGGTAGTTTTTTTCCTGTCGAGGCGCCACGAAATCGTCATGAGGTTTTTATCGGCAACATCTGTGATCATCATCTGTTTTTGGGACTGCTCTTTGCTGAACAATCTGTTCTTTAACCATTTCAAGCTCACTATGAATTTGACCAGAGCGAATATGAGTTTGAATCTTATGGTAGTTTTTGGAATCTTTTTCTGGAACGAGAGAGGAAGGATATCCTCTGTATCTTTTACCACCTCGAGGATTTCAAATTCTAAGTCCGGAAATTCCATAAAGCTCAAGAGGTCACCGATGAGATATACCATAGAAAAACCATCGCAAATGATATGGAGCATCGTAACGATGAGGTCCGATTCAGACTCCGAATAAAGCAGTTTAGTGCGAATGAGCGGATTCAGACATTCGGTTCCCGTTTCAAAAGGTGTTATAAATTCTCTCTCCACCACCCCCTTTTTTTGCTCCGGACTTTCACGAGTAATTATCTCAAGTGGGATAGTGTCGATGCTATCGGGCCAGATAAAGTATGGCTCAGACTTCTCCTCAACGAGCACTTGCGCTCTTAGAAGAGGATGACGGACTTGGACTTTATTCAATGCGTTTCTAAGGCGTGCTTTATCCACTGATCCCCGTATCGTAATTGCCATTGAGATATTGTACGGCTGCCCCAAAGTCCAGTTCATATATTCCAATTCATTTAGGTTTCTTTTATCCAAATCTGAGCTCACCAAAACCATGGTGACATTTTTGTATTTTCCACTACTTATAGCAAAAATAGAACAGAATTATAACTTTCCGATTCTTCCCGTGGACTTTTACTCATCTAAAAGGTTTATTTTGTATAAAACTCTCATCATAATATCTTCTAAGCTAGAACGCGACATTTTTATTTTAATTACCCATACCCGTGCTATTGAAAACGCTCTCTTGATCCCTAAGAAATATGTGTTCTTTTTTTCCTTTACAGAAACCTTCCCGCCGCAATTACAGCCGACCCTATGACTTGGCTGCCCAACAATGCTACCAGAAAACTAAGCTCAAACCCTTGCCCACCAATTTACCAAGATTATAATGACTATAGAAATAATATTCTCTGAAGGTTTGATAAAGAATTTACTTTTTTTTGTGGAGATAAATCATTTTTGTTCAATTAACTAAAAATTTATCTTCTCCTTACCCAATTATCAGTTTTGGAGCTCATCGAGGTCGACTCTTTTAAACTCTATCACCATTTGATCAATACTGCATACGTTCTTCGTATTAAGCTTTTTATATGTTCTTGTGTTATATTAACATACAATTAAATTCAATACAAATTTAATTGGCACATATTATAAAAGAAGGTTGATTAAAAATGGTAGATGAAGCATTAGTTAATGAATTAAAAGAGAAATTTGACGCTGGTGCAGCCGCTGCTGAACCAGACGATGCATTAAAATGCTTTCAATTATTCGAACAAGTCGCTGATGAAATGGAAGACTTGAAAGAAGAATTGGAAGATATGGATATCGCCGTACAAATGATCTTAACTGACGCCGACAAAAAGTTCTGGGTAAAAGCCAGCGAGGGAAACCTCGAATATGGTGAAGGCGATGTAGATAATCCATCTTTTACATTCTCAGCTACCAAAGAAGTTGGCCTCGGAATGTTATTCGGTGAAGTAGACGCGACAAGCGCTTACATGGCCGGAGACATTACCGTCGAAGGAAATCTTCAAGACGCGATGGCGTTCCAAGAAATTATTGAGTTAGCCATGG
Source organism: Promethearchaeota archaeon (assembly GCA_008080735.1). Classification (GTDB taxonomy): domain Archaea; phylum Asgardarchaeota; class Lokiarchaeia; order Sigyniarchaeales; family SOKP01; genus TEKIR-8. The sequence goes on along the minus strand of SHMW01000007.1, from coordinate 68,285 downwards.
AAGGTTTCGAAGACATCTTAGATGAGATGTAAAAATAGGTCAAATTCTTTACGCTGTATAATTAGTTTATGAAACAAACTAATAATTCTCATTTTTTTTTATATTTCTGTCATTCTTGCGATAATGTTGATTTATTTTTATAATTGTAATCATTCTTTGGGTCTTTAGCAGTGTTTTATATTAATGATAGAGATCAACCTTTCTGAACCTAGGGATGATGTAGATAAAATCTGGAATAAAATTTCATGGTTTGAAGGATAAAAATCCGCTTGAATCTTTTGATTTAGATCTCGACGTTAAAAATTCCTACAAATTAAAGTATTATCGAAGAGTCTGCTAACTATTTGATACTCTCAAAGATGCCATGTCTAAATGCGAATGAACTTCATAGAATGTAATTTTTCTTATATCATCTTTATGAAACACGTTTTCTTTTTCCTTCCAGCTACCTTTTTCTTGGACTTTTATCTTGACCGTGATACAGGCATCTTCCCCAGAAACGATCTGGGGTATATCCACTTTTCCGATGATTTGTTCGACCTGTTTAGTTGTAGGGTCGGAAAATTCGATGTTACAGACAATTTCTTTTGACATATATAAAATAATAAGAAAATAGGTATTTAAAGCAAGATAATATGGGGATTCTACATTTATGTATAATGGTTCGAAGAATAGTAGGTTCAATTATTTTTATTTTGGTTGGTGAGGGAAGATAAGATATTCGAGGATGAATTCGTTCCGATATCCTTCATTGGCTAAGATATGATTTTATATCCTTTTGAAAAGATCCCTTATTTGAATAATTAATAAATTATTTAAACGTTTGGAAGAGATTATGTATAGAGAAAAATAAATATTGATGCATTTAAAATGGCAAGAGTAAAACAGAAAATTGCGAACGTATTTAGGTTAATGAAAAAGACGCTTGATGAGGATCCTAACTTCACAAAAGAGATTTATAATGAGGAGACCGGGCACGTCTTTAATTCTCGAATCCTTTTTACTACTGAGGAGGATGAGGAGGAAAGCGTCTCAATCATCTTTAATGATGGTAATATGGAAGTAATCGAGGATATAATAGAAAATCCCTCTGTGACGATCAAATATAAGAAAGTGAAGGACTTTAAAAAACTTCCCCGGAGCAAGCCCGAAGAAGTCATTAATATGATGCTGAAAAATGAAATCCACACTATCGGTAATTTAAGTGATATGGCGAAATTTTTCTTTCTGCTTTGTTATATTCTCCTTAGGCATAAGGATGGGTTTGATCAACGACAACAAGAGTGGGAAACGAAGGCCATTATAGATTTAGAAGAGTTTTCCAATTGGAAAAATGGCACAGAACATATGAAAAATAAATCATTAGGGTATAAGATTGATAAGGTTAAATATTTAGACGACCCATATTTGAGCGAATACACTCTGAGCGATTTCAAACAGCTAGAATATTTAAAATATATCCGCTCCATGTCAGATTTAGAAGTATGTGCTGAGCGTGCGAAACTTGTGACCGATATCTGCAAAGAAATCGGCTACACTCCAGAAGATGGAAATCATGAGCATCCAGGGTTAAAAATGGGTAAAATAGTAAATTATATTTTATCAGAGAAAACACCGATGATCCAAGACTGGTCAATTCTTCCGGGCACTTCAACTACCAAGACCTTAGGCACAATGATTTATCCTGAATTTGGAGCAATTATTTTTTGGCCAGAATTATATTCAATCGACGCCCGAGAGCTCAACCCACATGTTATTGACCAACAAGCAATTGATATTCTCAATTATGAGGTATTTCCCTACTGGATGGACAGAAATATCAGAGAATATACCAGAATTCTTGATAATAATGCGCTTTCTCATCGTATGGATGAACATTTCGTATTTTACTTTATGTGGAAAACCCAAGCAATCTCGCACACGATTCCGGGTTTTCCTGCATTTTTACAAAAAGGTGTAGGTGGATTACTTCGAGAAATCGAGGAGAAAGAGGCACATACCTCTGAGGGAAAAAAGAAGGATTTTTATAAAGGTATACAATTAGCATTGGAAGGAGTACTTAACTATTCAAAAAATCTTGGAGAACATGCAAAACAAAAAGCTCAAGAAATTAATGAGAATTCCTCAAAAAGAATGAAACAGAGAAAAGAGGATCTTTTACGTATGTCGTCAGTCCTTTCTCGGGTGCCAGCCGAACCCCCAGAAACGCTGGAAGAGGCTATTACTTCTATATGGATTATGTGGATTGCCCTTACCCAAGAAAATCCTCATATGGGATTATCTTTAGGGCGCTTAGACCACTGGCTGCAGCCATATTTCGAAGCGGATATGAAAAAGATAACCTCCCAAGAAGAGAAGGAAAAATATGTACGGCGATCAATAGAATTAATGGGTAATTTCTTTATGAGAGTCTCCGATCAAGCACCATTAGTCCCAGACGTAGGCAATCACTTATTCGGAGGCAGTAGTCAAGACTTTGCCCTTACCGTTGGAGGAGTCGATAAAAGGGGTAATTCAGCAATATGCGATATGACATTTATCATCCTAAAAGTGACAGAGATGCTCCAGCTGAGAGATCCGAATATGAACGCACGATATTGTCCTGGAGTAAATTCAAAAGAATATTTAGATCGGCTTTTGGAAGTTAATATTAACACTCATGCCACCCCGTCGATTCACAATGATCTCAAAATGATAGAGGCTTTGACCAAGATTGGGATAGAATTAGAGGATGCGAGGACATGGGCGGCGACTGGTTGCGTTGAGCCCACTATCTGCGGGAAACATTTCGGACATACTAATAGCATGATGTATAATATGGTAGCAGCAATGGAGATGACATTGAATAATGGAATCCATCCCGTCGTGAGCGATACACTAGTATTTGGCCCTCAAACGGGGGATGTTTCTGATTTTAAGACCTTCGATGCCTTTACAGATGCTTTTCAAAAACAACTTCATTTTATTATAGAAAAAAGTGTGGAAATTAATAATTATCTCGGAACAACACATCAAATCCTTCATCCTTCTCCACTGCTAAGCTCCTTATATGAAGGACCATTGGAGAAAGGAAAGGATCTCGTGGATGGAGGAGCAATCTACAATACATCGGGAGTAGCGATGATTGGATTAGCAGATATTATTGATACATTAAAAGTGGTTAAAACTCTGGTATATGATAATGAGGAAATCTCATTTACGGAATTAAACCAACATGTAGCAAATAATTTCTCCACTCCAGAAGGTGAATTACTTCTTAAGCGAATCCAATCAATTCCAAAATTCGGTGTGGATGATAGTGAGACAATTTCGCTAGGACAAGATATCATTGATTATGTGTATGATGATTTTTATTCATTTGAGAATTATCGAGGAGGCAGATATTTGGTGGGCTTTTGGAGTATGTCTAATCATGTTGCCTTCGGAACTCTCTCGGGTGCTCTACCTAATGGGAGAAAAGCAAACAAACCATTTACTCCTGGCCTAACTCCCGTACCCAGTGATAAAGACGTACTAATAGAAAACATACGATCTGTAGCTGCATTAGACACCGTGAAGATGCCAAATAATCTCGCGTTTAACATCAAATTAGTGCCGGGGGCCCATGATACACACGAAGAGACCATTGATCAGTTTTATGGCTATACGCAGAGTTATTTTGATTTGGGGGGTATGCAAATTCAGTTCAACGTGGTATCAACCGATACTCTTAGGGATGCAATGAAGAATCCTGAGAATTATGGATGGTTAATGGTCAGAATCTCGGGATATAATGCCTATTTTGTTGATTTAAATAAAGATCTCCAGATGGAAATCATAGAGCGAACAGAATTTAAAACACACTAATTTTTAATATTAATTTATTTAAGATTATTTTCTTTTTTATATGCATTTATGAAAGCTATCTTAACAAATATAAAGCGTAATGCTCTGGATGACGGTCCGGGAATTCGTACATTAATCTTTTTTAAAGGATGTCCCTTATCATGCGTATGGTGCCAAAATCCAGAGACAAAAACTATGACACAAGAGATCACTTATGATATTGAATCTTGTATAAGCTGTTTAAGCTGTCAAGAGAAATGTCCTAATGGAGCAATCGATTTTTCCTTAAAATATCCTATTCAAATTGAAATCTGTGATTTTTGCGGAAAATGCATTCAAGTATGTGATACAAGCGCCTTAAAATTTACTGCATTTGAATATGAAGTCGAGGAACTGCTCGATGAGATATTAAAAGATAAGGTCTTCTACAAAAACTCGGGTGGTGGAATCACGCTGTCTGGGGGTGAAGCGACAATGCAAATGAAATTTTTAAATGAATTTTTAAAGAAAGTAAAGAAACATGAGATACATGTTTGCTTGGAAACATGTGGACATTTTGCTTATGAACAATTTTACGAATTAATATTACCCTATTTAGATCTAATATATTTCGATTTAAAGATCTTTGACTCAAAAGACCATAAGAGATATTGCGGGAAGGATAACACTACGATTCTGCAGAATTTTGAAATAATATTAAAAAAAGAGGATATTGAGCTATTACCACGTATCCCGTTAATTCCGGAGATCACCGCAACGGAACAGAATTTAAATAATTGGAAAGAATATCTCCAAAAAAAGGGAATAAAAAAGATTGAACTCTTACCCTATAATCCTTTATGGGTTTCGAAAATTTCCAAATTAGGAAAAATAAGGGAATATAGTCGTTCTACTTGGTTGGAAAAGGAGGAGAAGGAGAAAATTAAAGAAATCTTCTCAACTTTCGAGTATAAGGATTTTTAATAATTCTGTCCTTATTTTTTTAATACTTTTATGTTAAAAAGCTAACAATAATAGTCTGATTTGAGATTTGATTTCTAATTTATATAGATTAGTGTTATATAAACCATCTTATTATTTGAAATAAAAATATGGAGTTAAATTATGGCTGATTTAAAAATTATTCCGATTGAGTCTCTAATTGAATTTAGAGAAAATGATAAAGATTTTGCTTTAGTAGAAGTCCTTAGCGAAGATCAATATGAAAAGGAGCATATTCCAGGCGCAATCAATATTCCCGAAGAAAGGATTAAGAAGGTTATACCTAAAAAGTTTGATAAAAATTTTCCGATAGTAGTCTATTGTGCTAGCTATTCATGTCATTCGAGTACCAATTCGGCAAGGAAATTGATTGAGATGGGATATAAAAACGTATATGATTTTAAAGCGGGGAAAAGGGGTTGGCAACATGCAGGTTTGAAATTGGAATCTTAAATTTAGCATATTTTTGTGAAATTTGTATAATAATTAAACTTTTAAACCAAAATTAATAAATCAAGAGAGAAATTTACAATGACCTCAAATGGATCCATAATAAAACCTAGAGCTTTAATCACAGGCGCCTCAAGTGGAATCGGAAGAGAACTCGCAAAAATATTTGCGAAAAATGGGTGTGATTTGATAATCATTGCGAGACGCGAACAGCTTTTAAATAAACTGGCATCTAATCTCAAAGAAAATTATGGAGCAGATACATACATCATCTCTAAAGATCTGGCATCAATTCAAGCGGCGGATGATGTAGCTTCAATATTGGAAAAGAATTCTTTAAGAGTGGATATATTAGTCAATAATGCGGGCTTCAATGAATTTGGGAAATTTGATCATTCCACAAGATGGAAAAAAGAACTTGACATGATTACCCTTCACATAATAACAACCACCCGACTAACGAAATTACTTGTCCCTCAAATGATTAAGAGAAAATTCGGACGAATTCTCAATGTTTCGTCGATCTCTGGAATAGTTCCTACTCCAACCACTTCAGTTTACGCTGGATCAAAAGCATATATTCTTAATTTTTCAGAGTCTCTAAGTATTGAGCTAGAAGGAACGGGTGTGTCCGTAACAACCTTGTGTCCAGGTTTTGTAAGAACAGAATTGACGGAAACTATGTCGGAATCTGGTAATGTTATCACAGAGTTGATCCTTATGGATGCTGAAAAAGTGGCTAAGAAAGCTTACAAAGCAACAATGAGAGGAGATGACGTTTCAGTGCCAGGATGGCACTACAAACTCATGACTACTCTCGTACGATTATTACCCCGGAAATTTGTCGGAAAGGTAGCTGGTAAGTTTATGGGAAGATAGGACTTGTTTGATTCCAAAGCTTTCATCCCGATTTTTATTAGATTCAATACGTTATGAAAGCAAGTATCCTCCGTCTACGATTATAGTTTCTCCTGTTACATAACTACATAGATCTGTGGCTAAAAATATAACTGCTCTTGCAATCTCATCAGGCTGACCCATTCTGCCAAATGGAATGCGTGCGGTAAATGCATCTTGAATTGCTTGTTCTTGCATCCCTGCTTTTTCCATCTGTTGTTTTGCAATTGACTGGACCTCATCTGCACCTGGTGTGGAGACCCCACCTGGAGCTATTGCATTCACATTAATTTTAAAAGGCGCTAGTTCAAGAGCCAATGCTTTAGTCATCATTATCATTCCTCCCTTGGAGCTATCATAATGAATAAGACTTCCTGTTGGATGGAATGCATCAATAGAGGCTATATTTATAATTTTACCTCCGATTTGATTACTCTTCATCATTTTTGCTACCTCTTTCGCATAAAAAAAAGATCCTTTCAAATTGATATCCATAACTCTGTCCCATAACTCCTGATCGATATCCCAAATAGGTCTCATCGGAAAGATTCCTGCATTGTTAACTAAAATATCCACTTTCTTAAATTGTTCAACACAATAAACCACGGAATCTCTTACCATATTTAAATCGCTTACATCAACGATTTTAAATTCGGCAATACCACCATTATCAGTAATTTTATTAGCTGTTTTTTTTCCGTTTTCTGCGTCAACATCAGTAATTAAAACTTTAGCGTTAAGTTCTGCTAACCTATATGCTATAGCTTCTCCTATTCCTACAGCACCTCCCGTAACTATAGCTACTTTCCCATCTAGATCTAAAATTTTTCTAATAGAATCTTTAAAAAGACTATTCAACCTTTCTTTCCCTCCTTTTTTTTGAATATAAAGAGGACTAATTGATTCTTATTCATATCGTCAATAATTTATAAATTAATCTTTAAAAATACAACAGGCTTAGAAAGAAATAATTTTAAAAAATTTTATTATTGTTGCTTATTTTCCTTTGTTTGTTAACAAATATACTCCGTCATTTTTCTTCACTTCTTCATCAACAGTTATTCCAACCCGTAAATGAGATCCTTTTGATATAGGCGGAGTCTCCACAAGGTTTCTTTTCTTTTTAATCTGAATTGAAGAAATCGTTTGATGTAGATAAGTGTCTGTATTTTTTCCTATAATGAAGATCTCATCTCCTAATTTCAATTTCCCTCTATGGAGTAATAATTTCGCAGCTTTCTTTTCCGGAAAGTAGTTAATCACCTTTCCAATCTGCATTTTTCTATATTCCGAGATATTTCCGTGCTTCTCCCTAACAATTTCTTTTCCGTCGGGCATACCGAAATAGAATCCGGTGGAAAATCCCCGATTATACACTCGTTTGAGTTTAATTAGCCAGCCCTCGACTTTTTGTTCTGAAAATGAAGAGTTATAATATGCATCTATGGCTTCTCGATAACATTGAGAAACGGTCTCGATATAAATTGGATCGCGCATCCTTCCTTCTATCTTGAACGCATCAATATTAGCTTCTATTAATTCTGGAATATGTTCAATCATACACAGATCCTTAGTATTAATAAAAAATACTCCATCATAAAGAAATTCATTCTCATTTTCATCATAAACACTCCATTTGCCGCGACATGGTTGAACACACTTCCCACGATTCGCTGAATAGTCTTGTGCACCGCATATTTCCGCGGAAAAATAACAACGCCCGGAAATTGAGGTACATTGGGCTCCATGTACAAATGTCTCTATTTCTGCTTTATTTACTTTTGATTTGATCTTTTTAATTTGGTCAAGCGATAATTCTCGTGCAAGGATCAACCGTTTGGCTCCAAGTTGCTCATAAAACATCGCAGAATAAGAATTAGAAATATTTGCTTGTGTAGAAATATGAAATTCCAGTCCTCTTTTTTTGATTAAATTAATTACCCCTATATCGTGAACTATAATCGAATCAATTTCTACTTCCACGGCTTTGTCTAATATTTTTTCTATAAGGTCAAATTCATTCTCATAAACGATTGTATTTAAAGTAAGATAAGCCTTAAGGTTATTATCATGGCATTTCTGAACTATATAAGCTAAATCTTTTAACTGAAAATTATCCGCGAATGATCGCATATTTAAATCTTCCACTCCGAAATATATCGCATTAGCAGAGTTCAATACAGCATTCAATGACTTCAGATTTTTTAAAGGAGCCATTAATTCTACATGCTTATCTTTGTTTTGTGCCATAATTGGATCAGTCTGTCTAAAAAGAATAATTTTTCTATATATTAGGTAATATGGTGTGAAGAAACTTTTCTAATCAAACGAGGCGAGAAAAAAATAGAAGGATAAAATAAAAAAAACAAAAAAAATGTAGTAGTTAGATAAACCAGAAATAAAACAGCACTGCTCCAATAATAAAGCAAATCACTGCTCCGATATAAGTCAGATGTTTGCTATAGTTCCTAAAACTTCGACCCCCTGCCTCTATTGTGTCCACTTGTAAATACGGAGATGGACCCCTCCTAAACCAACCCTTAATACGGGCATTCTGTCCGATAAGTTGAGGAACACGCCGGATTGACCAGAAGAAATCTACTAGACCTATTCCAAAACGATAATCTATATATAATAGGCCTGTTTCATCTTGGAAGTATATATCATCGCTGAAATAATAGCCCGGAATTCCCTTCCCAATGATCTTCCCTTCTATAATTGCGGGTATACTTCGAACGGGGGAAGCTTTTACTTTAGTCATTAAATCCACTACTTTCATCGGTTTGAATCCGCTTCTATACATGAATTGAGTCCGTGCGATATAACCGAAACCAATCACATAAAACCATACTCCCGCAATCAAAAGAAAATTATTCACTGAAACTCCCAAACCAAAAGGTAGAACTATCAATCCTACAAGATCTAATAACCAAAATATAGTGAAGAAGATGAATAGGATGAATAAGATGGTAGGAAGATATTTGAAGAATAAATCGGTCAAAAATTCCCCGGCCATCGATTTTCCCGCTTGTTCTTCTTTAATCTTCTTTGACTTTGAGAGATCGATTTCTGGTTGAATTCCGAAATCTTGGCATTGTTGATTTAAACGTTGAATTCGCTTTGCTGGTAGAGGATGTGTACTGAATATTTGGTAATATTTCGCCCAAGGATTATAGAGATCCCATGCTGCGGCTGCTTCGATCGCATCCATCGAATAGGTTCCACCCTTTCCCACAGATTCAACAGCAAGGTGTTTCGCATCACTCGGATCGAAAATACCTAACCCTTTCAAACCACGAACTCGTGATTTATTACGTTCCTCTATACTTATGCCTTGATCCGCTACTAAACCATAAGCAATTTTCACAAGACCAGTAGCAAGATGATTAGGATTTTCCAAGAGTTCTGCAGAATGCTCATCGGCATAATATTCCCTAATCCTACTAACTATCAGGGCTATAAGAGATCCAATATAATATGCCAGATAAGAAAGAGCCGCAATCGCAATGAGCGCTAAACCTACCGCAGCTGCCTCATCACTGTCGCTACCACGTCCTCTCCTAAAAAAGCTGGCATAATATGCCCATCGGGCAATGGTATAGAGGATCATAGGAATAGCGAATACAATGGTCATCAGAATAAAGTCAGAATGGATAACATGACCAAGTTCGTGAGCTAATACTGCGTTTTGTTCGTCTTCATCTAAGAATTCCAAGATACCTTGCGTTAATACAACTCGAGCATTATTTTTCGTATGCCCGAACGTAAACGCGTTCGGATTCTTATCGTGGATGATTCCCATTCTGGGCATATCAATCTTGTTAATATTAACAACTTTATCAAGAGTATTGGCTAAATGAGGATAACGTGCCTTATATTGATTATAATCTATCCATTCAATATCATATATCCATTGTATCAGATACGGCGATATTGCATATTGGATTAAAATAATCATCACTGTAAAACCTATCATCAAGAGTAATGACCACCACGCAGTTCCGAGAAACCAAAACATAATAGCAAAAACTACCGCGTAGACCAGAGCAAATAATGCTGTTACGGATAAAAATGAAGCTAATTTTAGTCCCATTTGACATCACATAAATTTATTTTAGATTTTTTGTTTAGTAAATTTCTAAAAAGATTTCATTACCTTTTATATTGCATTTTAGAATAAAAAACTTAATTATTTATTAACCCAAGTAAAAATAAGAATTTGATGAATATAATATATATACTTGTTTAAATAAATCACTAAACAAAGTCTTGTATAAATTTCCATATGGTTCGATTTACTTTGTGAGCTGCTTCGACAATTAATCCATGTGAAAATCCTTCAAAAATAATAAGTTTAGAATTCTCCAAGTTTTTATCTAAATATTTTGAGTGTGAGGGTGGTATCACTCTATCTTCTGATCCAACAATTATGAGAGTAGGATGGGGGATCTCTTCTAGCTTTTTTCTTGTATCATGCTTCTTAATAGCTGCCGCTTGGTTGTGATAATCCTGAAGTGTCGTCCTATTTTTATCCATACCATTCAAAAAGAACCTTAGGAGTTGTTCATCCTCAAAAATCCTTTTCTGGAATGATCTAGAATATAATAAGGAAGTTCTCGCTTTGAGTTGTTGTTCTGGAGAGAAGGAGCTAATTATTTTCATTCTTTCCACCAAATCCTTGGGGTCAGCTATCGCAGAGGTAGCAATTAATATTAATCCCTTTACTCTTTTCGGGTATTTCAGAGCAAATTGCTGAGCAATCATCCCACCCATCGATATTCCGCAGAGAAAAACCTTCTCATTTACATTTAGGTGCTTTAATAAATAATCCAAGTCCTTAACAAATATCTCCATCGAATAGGGATAATCGGGTCGCGAACTTCTTCCCGTTCCACGATTGTCAAAGCTAATTACCCGCACTCGTTTTTTAAAATACGTGATTTGGAAAGTCCATGCACGCATCTGTGTTCCAAATCCCATTAATAACACTAACGGCACTCCCTCTCCTTTATCGATGTAATTGATTTTGATATCGTTATAGTGGAAAATCGGCATCTTTAATCTCCTATTTTTACTTCTTTAATATAGTGATTTAATCGCTCGCCTAATAATATTGGGAAAGGAAGGTATGGTAAGAAATTAAAAAAAAAAGGATTAATTTGGTAAGTGTGGCTAACTTTTAAGAATAAAGACCAGCATTTTTTTCTTTATTCCCTCCAAATCGGTTATTCATTCAAATTATTTATAACTTCAAAAAGTTCCTCATTTTCTGGAATATCTTTCATTGAATCGCTATAATATGCATATTGTATGACATTTTCCTTGTCGAGTATGAGTAATCCGGGTAATCTCCCCAACTTCAATAGCTTTTTCTCTTGGTTTAACATTTCCGCAACTTGGTTTTCCTTATCGTAAAAAATGGGATATTTATTACGTGCATATTTTTCTTCCATCTTTTGAGCGTTTTCTTCCTCGTCTACTAAAATAGGGTATAATTCGGTATTTTTGTCTTGGAATTTGTCATAATCTCTGCGAAGATGCCCGATATGCCATCTACAATACGGTCACTTAATATCTCTCAGCAAGACCACTACTACATTCTTTCCTTGAAGGTCTCGGATATTTAATTTCTCTCCACGTGAATTTGGCAATGAAAACTCTTCTATTTTAGTTCCGACCATATCAAATTTATCTTTCATTGAACTCAGTTTCCATCTGTTAAATACTTATTATTAAAATTATCTCCCCTATTTACTTAAACCTAATTTTTATAAAATAGAAAAAATTTATTAAAAGTTTATTTTTTAAAGACTCAAATCTTTAATATCTGCCTAAGTTAATTAATATCAATCCAATTTAGAGATGACATATTAGTATGCCTTCTGAAGAGAGAAAAGTAGGGCTAGTGGAAGATGGAAAATTTTACCCTTGTCCAGAAAAACATGTATGCGTGTCAACTCAAGCACCAAAAGACGATGAAAAGCACTATATTGAACCGCTCTCCTTAAATACATCGATAGAGGAGGCGAAGGAAAAAATGCTTGAAGTTATTAATTCAATGAGCCGTACGGAGATTTTAGAGAATAAAGAAAATTATCTCCGCGCAAAATTCACCACATTTTTATTCCGATTTGATGATGATGTTGAGGTCTATTTTGATGAGGAGAATAACTTAATCCATCTAAGATCACAATCCCGCATTGGAGGATATGATTGGGGCAAAAACAGAAATCGAGTAAAAAAGATTAAGAAAAAATTCAACAAAATATAGTTTCTTTTTTCATTTTTTCATTTTAATGTTGAGATATTTCATATCTTCACGGTTTAAATTCGAAATACACGCCTTTCTTTAAGAATCCCAAATCTTCCTATAAATAAAGTTTAATCGCTATTTTTCTTTTATAATACATTAAGTAATAATAATGGTTTCTGAGAAAATGGATAGTAATTCATATATAAAAAAATATCAAGATAAACAAGTCCCGCTTGAGAAAGCTATTAGAGATTATATTAATCCTGCAGATCGGATATTCATAGACTCTGGATTATCAGAGCCTTTGGATCTCACTAAAAAATTGATCGAACTAAGTCCAGAATTACCTGACATTGAAATAATCCACTTTTTAAGCTTATCTGACCTTGAATATTATAAAAAGGCAGGGGGGATCGAAGATTTATTCCGACATAATGCGTTTTTCATCGGGAAGAGTTTGAGAGGAGCAGTACAACGAGGACAAGCAGACTATACACCAATGCCTTTATCAGAAATACCTAAGCTCTTTTTAAGCGGTCAAATGCATTTAGATACAGCATTAATCCAAGTATCTCCTCCGGATCAATATGGTTTTTGTAGTTATGGAATTAATGTAGACATTGTTAAACCTCTTGCGGAAGCTGCGGACTATGTAATTGCGGAAATAAATCCAAATATGCCACGCACGTTAGGAAATTCCTTTATAAATATAGCGGATATTGACGCGTTTGTGGTTGTTGATCGAGATATTCTCGAATTCTCATATGATGAACCCGACGATATAGCCAAAAAAATTGCTAACTATGTAGCTTCTCTTATTGAAGATGAATCCACGATCCAAATGGGTATCGGTCAGATACCAAACGCCGTCACACAAGCACTTATGGATAAAAAGGATTTAGGGGTTCATAGTGAGGTTTTTTCTGATGGGGTAGTGGACCTTGTGGAGGAGGGAATAGTTACATGTAAAAAGAAGACATTACACAAAGGAAAAATCATTTGTTCGTTTGTGATGGGTTCACGTAGACTCTATGATTTTGTTGACAATAATCCGATGATTGAGTTCCATCCCGTAGAATATGTTAACGACCCATACATAATTAGTCAAAATAGAAAGCAAGTTGCAATCAATGCTGCACTCTCTGTAGACGTCACAGGCCAAGTAAACTCAGATTCAATTGGGCATGAATTCTACAGCGGAATTGGGGGGCAAGCAGACTTTGTACGCGGTGCGGGGAGAGCGCCCGAAGGAAAACCTATTATGGTGTTACCTTCTACAGCAAAACTTAAAGATGGAGAGATTGTCTCTCGGATCGTACCTAATCTCCAACCCGGTTCTGGGGTGGTTATTCCTCGGCACGAGGTCCATTATGTCGTCACTGAATGGGGTATAGCCTATTTGTATGGGAAAAATATTCGTGAACGTGTTCTACAGATGATTAACATTGCCCATCCTGATTTTAGAGATGAATTATTACAGAAAGCTAAAGAGTGGAATTATATCTATTCAGATCAGAAATTACCCAAATCAGTAGAAGGACGGATTAGTGTATATCCCGAAAAATATGAAACTACTTTGGACTTATCTAACGAAGAAACTATTAAAATCCGACCAATCAAGCCGACAGATGAACGGCTAATTCAAGAATTACTCTATTCGTTAAATGAAAAGGACAGATATTATCGGTTTTTTACGCCCGTAAAGGCATTTCGCCATAAAACCGTTTCTCCTATGGTGATCATAGACTATTCTACCAGTATGATCCTTGTAGGAGTCCATGAAAAAAATGAAGTGAAAAAAATTATTGCTGAAGGAGGCTTCTTTAGCACAAATAAACCTTCTGTCGCCGAAATTGCATTTGCCGTACATCCAGATTGGCGAGGTTTAGGAATAACAAAATTTTTATTGAATTATCTTGTACAAATCGCTCGAGAACTAAACTATAAAGCTTTTACAGGAACCATTTTACTAGAAAATAAAGCAATGCTCCACATTATCGACAGTGCCGATTATCCTCTTACAGTAAGACGAATTGAGGGTGGTGTGACTGAATTTAAGATGGACATTACAAAAGAATGAATTAAAGGCTATTAGGGATTCTTTTAGTTTCAATTCTTATACTTAATCCTTGGCTTCGCTTCTTATTTTTATTCCAGTTATAAAAAATAATACCAAATTTCATTATTCCACTCATATTTCTAATAACAAAAAATAATGTGGTGTTCTATATTTTAATCTCAGAATTTCATAATCTGTACAAACAAAAAGGGTTATCCGATCAAGTTATTAAGAAATTTAGAGATATAATATACGAGTATTATCATAAAAAAGGACGGAAATTTCCGTTTAGAGATAAAATCTCACCTTATTATGTTTTGGTTTCAGAAATAATGCTCCAACAAACCCAAACGAGCAGAGTTTCTCAAAAATTTTTAGACTTCATCAAAAAGTTCCCAAATTTCAATGCTTTAGCAAACGCAGAGTTAGATGATGTGTTAAAAGAATGGCAAGGATTAGGTTATAACAGAAGGGCTGTAGCACTAAAGAATATCTCTGATATGGTAATTAATGAATATAATGGACAACTTCCGGAAGAAGTGAAGATTTTAAAGACATTTCCCCAAATTGGACATAACACGGCATCTTCCATCGTGTCGTTTGCGTTTAATAAGCCCACATTTTTTATCGAAACAAATATCCGTCGTGTGTATATTTACTTTTTCTTTCCTGGAAGGGACGATGTAGATGATAAAGAAATTATGGAATTATTACAAAAAACAACCGATACTCAGAATCCCCGAAAATGGTATTATGCTCTAATGGATTATGGAGTTATGCTTAAAAAATCACATCCCGGATTAAATAAACGTTCAAAACACTATCGTAAACAAAAAAAATTTAAAGGCTCAACCAGACAATTAAGAGGAAAAGTTCTAAAATTGGTGTTGGAAAAATCCGAGATTAATTTAGAGGCACTATACCAAAAATTAAATTTTGAGAAAAAAAAAATTAATGAGGTTGTTTCACAGTTAGAAAAAGAGGGGTTTTTAACAATGAAAGATAGAATAATTATCGTTTCCAAGTAAATAGTAATTGTAAAGCTTATTCTATCTTAGCTATATTTTAATTTTTTCTGAATTTGAAATGAGATCTTCTCATGTTTTTTCCAATTTCCATAGATATCAGCCATGTTCTTCTTAATGAATTCTTTAGTGAGTTTATCAATTTTTTTTGGATTAGCATTGGAAAATGGAGTTTTAGGTAATGGAATAAAGGTATGAGCATGTATTTTCGCACCAATATCAATTAAATCTTTCATCACTTCTCGGGTCATTTTTCTATCTTGGTCATTTTCCTTTGGCAAACCAAAAATGAAATCTACATTCACATTCAATCCCGAATTTATTACGATTTTCACTGCTTTGTATATATCTTCTACAGTATGTCCACGATTACAAATATCTAACATTCGCTGACTTCCCGATTGCCCCCCTATAATGATATTATCATTATCTGCATATTTCAGGATTAGATTTAAAACTTCTGGCGACACATGTTCTGGTCTCACCTCTGAAGGAAAAGAACCGTAAAATATCCGTCCCTTTTTTCCGATTATCTGCTTCACTCGTGAAAGCAATTCTTCGATTTTTTCAAGATTTACGCTTTTTCCATCTTTAGAGCCATATGAGAAAGCATTTGGAGTGATAAATCGTATATCCACTAAATCTTCATTTGCTAAAATTCTAATATATTTGCAAATCTCATCTACCGTTCTATATCTTGGCATGCTACCCATTGTATAAGATGCTTGACAAAAATAACATTTATAAGGACATCCTCGGCTTATTTCAATAGCTCCATATTGTGTATTTTTTAGCGGAAATGGAGGATAATCATTTAAATCTATGAGATCTCGGTGTTTTTCAAAATGATATCTTCCATTTTTATCTATATAAGCGATTCCAGGAATATTCTTGGGTTTTTCTCCATTGTGAAGTTTGGAAAAGAATCTGATAATTGATTTTTCTGCTTCTCCCACAAATACATAATCAAATCCCAACTTTAATGTACCGCGCGGATCTCCTGATGGATGAGGTCCACCCGCAACTAGATAGACTTGATTTTTGAATTTTCTTTTTATTTTTCTCAATATTTGTCTATATTCCCAAAATTCAGTTGAATATATAGAAAATCCAACCACCACAAATCCATTATGATTTAAAGCGATTTTAATACTTGACAAGAGGGTGTCGGAGCTTTTAACATAATATATATCAACGTTTTGTGTTTTTTCATCGGTTTCGAGTGCCGCCACAATAGCATTAAAGCTGTAGAGAGAATTTCTTTCATAATAGACGACAAAACCAATTTTGCTCTTTGTCAATTAATTTTAACCAGTTAAATAAATCATTTTGAATTTGATGCTTGAAAACTATATATAATACAATCCATGAAATTAAATCAAATTTATTAGAGAATCTTTACATTAGAATCTAAAATTACCATCTATAATTTCAAATAAAAAATGATCGGAAATTGGTTTATCGCAGAAATACCTGGTGAAGTGGGACAATCATATATAGATTTTTTTTCAATCGGGCATCTCTGTGGGGGAATTGCGATTTTCTTATTCTTTTCTCTACTATATACCATTCCAATGTCGAAAGAAGAGGGAACCTCCCAGGTTTACTTGCCCTTATGGGCAGTCTGGATAATAACAGTTGCAATAGGAATACTTTGGGAGCTTCTTGAAAATACAATCTTGTATGATTTAGGACTCAAATTTGAATTTCGATTGGATAGCCTCCAAAACTTAGTAATGGATATTATATTTGTTGCGGTTGGAGCGGCCAGTTCTTGGGTATTTGCCCATTTACTCTTCAGATATCATAAATCTCCTTGGCCTTACTACGTTTTTGGCATCATAAATGTGATTCTCTGGCTGGGTGTATTTGTAATTTGGAGATATACTACTCTTGGGTAAGTATAGTTAAATTCTTTTTTTATTTATAATTCTTCTTTATTGACTGCGACGATCATGACAGATTTTACTAATTATGTTGAATTTCAAAAGGGAACCATTCCATTGATTATTTCTATTCCACATGGAGGTACAATCAAACTTAAAGATATACCTGAGCGTAATAATGGAGTGCTTGGAATAGATAAATACACAATACAATTAGGAAAAGAATTAATAAAAGAAATTGAACTTGCGTTTAAAAAAAAACATTCTGAGCTGAAAAAACCATATTATGTTATCTCGAAAATTCATAGAAGCCGAATAGATATCAACAGAAAAAAAGAAAAAGCATTCTTAAGCTCCTCAGAATTGGCGGGAAAAATTTATGATCTTTATCACAACAAACTAAATGACTATGTCAACAATTCTATACAGACTTTTGGAAGATCAATTCTATTAGATATTCATGGTTACGAAACTGAAAAGCGTCCGAAAGGTTATCGAGATGTTGATGTTATATTCGGAACTAATAATTTAAAATCTTTGATACCTTATTCGATTCCCAAAAAAGATTGGGACAAAAATATTCGCGGTCGATTAATAAAAAATCTACTAGAACTTGACATTCCCATAGCTCCGGGTCATCCTCGACGAAGGGAATATGTTCTTAAAGGAGGTTTTATCACCAAAAAATATGGGGTTCAAAATATAGATCACAACCAGACTATCCAAATTGAATTTTCCGATAGAATTAGAGTCCATAATTTGAGACTTCAAAAACAAGTGCTTAAAAGAATATCTAAAGTTTTAGTCAATGATATTGTAAATCAATAGTGAAGAAAAGCTGAAGGCTTATATAGATTAGATAGAGAAATTATTTCATAAATGTTCACTACATTCAGCAATAAACCAGTCATACATGAAAGTTTTTGTATGATTTCTTATTGTAAAGCTGCTTAAGAATATTGAACGATCATAATTATAACCATAACCCCAAATTCTTTTCTGGAGCTCATCAGCAATAGTTGTGAAAACTAGTGGAAATCCGTATAATTTCATTTCCAAGGGCATATAATATTTCTTAATTACTCTTTTACATTCCTTAAAAAATTTTGCTTGTCTTTTGATGGGTATATGATGAATTACATCACAACTGTAGCCCACATCAATAGAATTATTTCTAAATGGAAGAAAATCGGCGCTTGCGCATACGAGATGGTCACAAAAATCATTATTAACACTTTTCTTTCTGCAATCTAATTGAGTTTCTAAAAATTCTTCAGAAATTTCAAGTCCTATTACAATCTTATGTTTTTCTTTCGGAATCTTAGACCACTCCCCAGTACCGCATCCAATTTCTAAAGCTAAATCTCCCCAATTGAATTTATTTCTCCATTGCTCCGGAAATTTTCTGAATTTTCCTATAAAAGTTAATCTCATTCCTATACTATATAAGTCCGGCATTCTACCAGGATATTCGAAAGAATTGTTATTTATTGTATGATTACTATTTTAATAATACGAAAATATAGTTTAGACTATTCTAGATGCTTATTAAAAATTTTTAAAATTTTAGACTAACATATTAAATTTTCAATATTATAAAAAGGTAAGAAATTTCTTTAGCTAATTGAATGGCAATTTTTTAATCAAATACTACATTTTGACGTCATAATATGGATAATGGAATAAGCTTTGTATTTGATTTGGATGGAACCCTCATAAACTCAACAGAAATCGGGGATAAGATAGAAAGAGAAATCTATAAAACCTTCAATATTGAAGTTGATAAACAAACTGAGAAAGAAATCGAAGAACTCACCTATGAAATTATTCAGGGAGAGAATCGAAAAAACCTTGGAATCAAATTGATGTGGGCAATTTTTAAGAAGTTAGGATTGAATTTTTTTCAAAGAGTACGCGCGCTATATATTTCATCCAAAATTTTCAAAGAAGAGAATAAAAAAGTAGATTTATATGATGGCGTGAGTGACCTTTTCACTTTTTTAGATGAAAATAATTATAATTATGCGATAGCGACTACTTCTTCCAAAGATGAGGCAGATGATAGACTGACTAAATTTTCTGACCTATATAATAAATTGGATGGGAAGATTATAACTCGGTCAGATGTAAAACATTTAAAACCCCATCCAGAGAGTATAACTAAAGCGGCTAAATTAATGAAAACATCTTTAAATAGGGTGGTAATGGTTGGTGATATGCATACAGACATTCAGATGGGAAAAGAGGTGGACGCAATAACTATTGGAGTTTTAACAGGTGTGTTTTCTGAAAAAAAATTTAAAGCATATAATCCGGATTTTATCATCCCTTCCGTAGCTCAAATTCCCGAATTAATACCCCAAATAAAACAGAGAATTAAAGATAATAATAACGCTAGTCGGCAATAATCCGCTCTTGTTAAAAAAAAAAAAATTTCTTTAATTTTGATTTATGAAAGACAAAAAAGGCTTTAGCTAGATTTAACAAAAATTAAATTAATGAATTTCTTAAGAATAAATAAGAAATTTAATTTATTTTAATTGATAAGAATATATTACTGATGTCTGATCAGGTCGAAATCGAGGATCTTCAAGCATTTATAGATGGATTACAAGTCTCTTTTGATTCTTTAGAACTCAATGAATCAACAGATTCCAAGGGAATTCAAGCACAGATGGCAAAAGCAATTTCTCAATTGCGAGAAAAAAAGTTAGATAAAATAAAACCCCTTCCTAAGCTTTTAGGTCATGTAACCAAGGAAGATTTAAAGAATTATTTCATTAAACAATTAAATGATCTGAGAGATATTTTGGAAACCAATAATTATAATAAACGCAAAAAGTTTCAACTCGTAATGCAGATTACTCAATTACGAGAGAAGGTAAATAATTTTTAATAGTTTATAGGTAGACTAACTCAAAACCCTTCAAGGAGGACTTAATTCTCCATTTTTAAATTATTTTTAAGTAGAAGCTTATTTGACACCCTACATTAGCAATATCATAAAAAAACGCGAAAAGTAAAAAATGCTAGTAGATATCCATTGCCATGCGAATTTGTATCTTAATTTAGATGAGATAGTGGCAGACGCTAAAAAAGCGGGAGTACATAAAATTATTTCTGTTGGAATGAGTCAAACGAGCTTGGCTCGAGTTATAGAGATCTCTGAGAATTATGATACGATCTATCCTGCTTTAGGAATTCATCCCGAAGAGGTTAAAATGAATAAGGAAATCGACCAAAATTTGGATAAAGTAATTGAATTTATTAGGGAAAACAGCAATAAGATATGTGCCATTGGTGAGATAGGTTTAGACCACTATTTCGTCAAGGATAGGTCTCTTTATCCCATCCAAACGAAGATTTTTAAAAAAATGCTTTCCTTAGCTCAAGAACTTACATTACCCGTAAACCTCCATACGAAAGGAGCGGAAAAGGAAATTTTTGAATTATTATCCTCTTATAAACTCCCCGAAGTTAATATTCATTGGTACTCTGGTCCAGATGAATTGTTAAAATTGGGTATCGAACGAGGGTATTATTTCTCAATTACTCCAGCAATCTCATACTCCCCACCTGTAAAAAAGGTTGTAGAATTAGTCGACCAGAAGCATTTACTTTTGGAAAGTGATGGCCCCGTAAAATATTCCGGACAGATTGGGACTCCCAAAATGATAAAGGATGTATTAGCAAAAATTGCCGCTATAAAAAAAATTGATATAGGAGTCTTAGAGTCGCAAATCGAAAAAAACACCAAAAAAGTCTTTCCAAGAATCTTCTAAATTTTATTTATTATTCTCGATTAATCTAATAACTTCTTCGGGTAATTCATCTTTATTGCGCATTCTTGTAAGAATATCTTTAATTTCCGCTATAGTATTTCCATAAATGTGAAGTGAATTACTAAAATCTAAATAATGCCCCATTTCCACCCCCAATCTATCAGCAACCATATATTGGAATCGAATCATTCCGTTCACATTTGCTTCCCAAGCGCGGAATAGATCTCGGCTCCTCCATGTAGTCTGCATGATAAGTCGCTCATTCTTAATTCGCATCCAGATTCTTTGGAGACAAGGAGGATCGTGATGATATGGATCTATTAAAGGGCGCCACGTTATCGCTTGAGCCCTTCTACTATACGGCTTCTCTTTAAGTTTATTTATGATGTACTCCATTTGGTTTACTTTCGGAAAATTCAAAATTCCTATTGGGATCTTATCAATACCAATTTGTTCAGAAATCTCCTTGCCAAGATCGAACTCCAATCCGTTCTTTAGTTTCCAAATGATTGAATCTTCCTTTTTTATAATCTTGTCAGTTTCATGTAATTTTTGATGTCTTTTAACCGAATCTTTGTCAATTATGCTCACATCATAATTCATATGAATGGTATCCTCCAAAGAATAGGGGACATAATTAAAAACTCTGTCATGATAAGAATAGGGAAAGCTTAACCCAGACTCATAGAGGAAATGATCATTAATTCCTTCCAGAATCTCTTCAATATAGCCACTCTGTATAGAACCGATTAAATATGTATCTGCCATACAACCGTAGACCTCGTAGGAATTTCCAAACTTGGATTTAATCTTCACTAATTTATCTCTGCGTTTAATCGGTTTACTCATGGGCTTTTTTATTTCAATTAGAACCGTTGCATCCTTAGAGGGAGGATCTTCTAGTTTGTCATATTCTGTTTTAATCTCATCCCCTTCGAAGAGGACCTTCCCAATCGCGCTTAGCCAGGCATCCCGGACATTATCTTTTGAAACAAAAAATACTTTTGCCATATCTTCACCTTCAACTATTTAATTACATGACCTTAAGTTTTATAATTTGTCTATTG
The DNA here is from genome assembly GCA_008080735.1 of Promethearchaeota archaeon. Classification (GTDB taxonomy): domain Archaea; phylum Asgardarchaeota; class Lokiarchaeia; order Sigyniarchaeales; family SOKP01; genus TEKIR-8. The sequence continues at coordinate 46,060 of SHMW01000007.1, read as the reverse complement.
TGGACTTAATAAAGACTGATTATTTAGAAAAAAATCTGCGAAACAACTTATAGCTGATTTAGGTAAAAAATTTAAATTTTTACAAACTTTTAAAAATAGAAATTAAATTAGCGAATTGGATGAGGTAAATTGATTTCATTAGATTTAAATTACGAACCCCCTTTTAATGAACTTACGGAAAAATTAAAGGAGGAAATCGATTTTGATGAAAAAATTACTATAAAGGAACTTATTGATTTTTTAACAGAAAAATATGGAGAAGAATTTGCAAAGCTCATATGGGACAAACACCAAAAAGAAGAACTAAGTAAATTTTTATCAATTATCGTAAACGGGCATAATTTTCGAGATGAGAAATTTTTATATAAAACTTTACAAGATGGTGATGATTTGACGTTTCTTTATATCTATTTCGGAGGATAACCATATTTTCAGTATTTTATAGTTTTATTCTTTTTCTAAATATCATATTTGGTTTTTGACCTTGCCAAATAAGTAAAACGTTTTTTATGGGAGAATTAAAAACATTTAGATTTGGGAATTCCTTAACTAAGAATAAACAATAAACGCAGAAGGGCATGACTATTGAAACCATAATTTTAGCATCACATTCAATTGATAGAAAAGCATTATTATTAAGGATTAAAATTCCTTTTAAAATAATTCCATCAAATATTAGCGAAACTCATTATAAGGAAAAAATCAAAAATCCTTATATACTAGTTCAAAAATTAGCAAAAGAAAAAGCGTTAGCTGTCGAACAAAAGGTTTTAAAAGAAAATAAAAATTCTCTCATTATCGCGGCGGACACTGTCGTTGTTTTAGGCCAAGATATAATGGGAAAAGCTCAAGATGATATGGAAGCATTCTCAATTTTGCAAAAATTAATGGGGCGCTCACATCTCCTTATCACGGGTATGGCGGTTCTTAAGCTTGGCAGCAATAGGCTGATTGTAGATTATGATGAGACAGAAGTGACATTTTTAAATTTGAATGATGAAGAAATATGGGATTATATCAAAACAAGAGAATGGAAAGGAAGAGCAGGAGCATATTCAATAAGAGAGAGGGCAAGCTTATTTATAGAATCTATCAAAGGTTCCTATTCGAATGTTCTTGGGCTACCTGTGCAAAAATTATACGCAATTCTTAAAGAAGAATTTAATGTGAATCTATTTAAATATAATATATAATTTACACATTTGATAATTATATGAATATTTGCGTGGGATCTCTTAATCCGGTTAAGATCGATGCGGTAAGACTAGCTTTTGGGCTTTATTTTGAGGACTTTAGAGTATCTTATATTGAGGCTGAATCGAATGTTCCCAATCAACCCATCGGATTAGACAGCATACTTTTAGGAGCCCAAAACCGCGCTCAACAAGCCCTAACCCCTCTAATAGAGGATTCTAACGCTAGTCCACCACATTATGGAATTGGGATTGAAGCTGGGTTAGTTAAGATTCCAATAGCACCTTCTAATTATATGGATTTTCAATTTTGCGTTATTATGGACGAACATCGGAAAATTACTATTGGATCGGGAATTGGATTTGAATATCCCAAAAAAGTAATTAATAAAGTTCTTTTCAATAAAAAAGAAATTGGACATATCATGGGAGAAATAGCTAATAATGAAAATCTTAAGCGAGAAAATGGCGCTATAGGATATTTGAGCAAAAATGCTATCAACCGAATTGATATATTAAAAGATGCTGTGATTTGTGCCCTCTTGCCACGTATTAATAAAAGCCTCTATGAATGAAAAGATTTCTAATACAGGATTATATTCGATTATACATTAATGTTAAAAAGAAGATTTAAATTCTTTGAAGGAAAATCTTAAATGTCTTTAAAATTTAAAATTCAATAATACAACAGATTTCAAATAAAAGAGGGTATTTGTATGGCACATTATAAAAATGATGGAATAATGAAATTTTTGATGATTGTAGGAGGTCTCGTTGGCCTTGCCACGATTATTCTTGCCTTAGCAGCAATTTTTGGACTGCCTTCATTTAATTTATATCCTATATATCAAGGTGTTCAATTTGGAGATGTAATAGGTGCGGTCGTCATTGGAATTATCGGTATACTCGTCTGTTTTGCGACTATTTTGACTGCTATCAAACCCGATGACCCTTTACCGTTTCATTGGTTATTCATATTCATTCTCGGCGTCCTACTAATCATTTTCGGGGCGGGAATCTGGGCTTGCGCCCTTACGATTATCGCTTCGCTTATCGGTATAATCGATGAACTTTAAACATAACCTCTAATTTTTATTTTCTTTCTCTATTTCTTATTTTTAATTAAACTCTTATTCTATAGCATGGATTAGAAAGTAATCGATTATTTCCTTTGTCAAATCTATATCTGTGACTTTCTGAAGCGCCGTAAATCCAGGTATCGAATTAACTTCAAGTACTTGATACCCCTCCTCACTTTCAATAATGTCAACTCCGGCGATTTCCGTTTTTACGGCTTGAGCCGCATTAATTGAAAGCTTTATCAATTCGCTGTTTAATTCAATAGGTTCCATGGTAGCCCCTGCATAGATGTTGGTCTTCCAATTATCACTTATGCGGTACATCCCAGCAACAGCTCTATCTCCCAACACGAGAACACGTATGTCCCTGTTATTGTGTTCCACAAATTCTTGTAAATAGAATACTTCATTAAGCTCACTTAATGCATAGATCACATTCTCAGCAAATGCTCTATCATTTAAACGAGTGATGCCAATCCCCTTGGACCCGTATAATGGTTTCAAAATAACATCACCCCCTAATTCTTCAAATCCTTTTAGTGCATCCTCGGCTTCTTCACAAATAATTGTTTCTGGTGTGGGGATTTGATGGTTTTGTAGAAAGATTGACGAGAGGAACTTATCGCTGGCGATCTCTAACGATTCACGGGAATTTATCAAACGCATTCCAAGCTCTTCCATTGCACTTAGTAAATCAAGGCGAAAAAAGATCTTTTGCGTGGCGGCAGCACCGAATCCCCGTACCAATGCTGCATGAGGATTAAGATCCTCAAATCGTTCGTGGAAGTGGTAAATATTAGCTCTTACGTTTGCGGGAATGAAATGAATGACTTCATATCCTCTTTGCTGTAATTCATGCGTTAAGAGTTGAACTTCGGGGTCTTCTGGTTTGGGCGTTATTATCATTGTTTTTTTCATAGCATCAACTGGTAAAATTATTCATAAATTACTTATTTTGTTACAAGTGTATTTTTATAAATAATTAAATTTTTAATTTAACTAAAGGATATTCACTGATAATGTTGCCTCAAGAAAAAAATAACGAGATGGAACATCTTACAAAAGTGCTTTCTGCTCTTCGCGAACTCTATTATAAAAAGAAAGAACAACTTGAAGAATTAAAAGAAGAAATTGAAGAAATTCGGGAAATACTAAACGATCTCAATACCGTTATCTCTGATAAGTCATTTAAGAGTGCAGATCAAATCTTATCAAAAACCGCAGATGATTATTTTACAGAGTCTGTTCCGGAAGAAAAAATGAAAGGTACGAAGATAAAACGAAAAATATTCTGTAATAAAGATCAAAAAGATGAGCTCTTAGCAATATTAAATTTAGTTGATATGAATAAAGTCGAGATTAAATTCTTGAACCCCGAGGATCTCCACATTCAAGAGACCTCGGAAAAATTTATCAAAACATTCTTAAAAGGCGCATTATTGGAAATTAAAGAAAATAACCCCGACTTATCTCTCGAATATCAATATTTTAAGAATACCGACATTATCGAGCGAATACTTGTAAATAATCTCAAATCAATAAAAAATTACGACTTAATCACTGAAAAAGTGAAAGAATTGATAGAAACCTAATTTTTTAATGCTAATCATACTCCTCACTTAGAATTAAAAATATCCCTCAAAATTTCACTATGAGTGAATGCTAAGCTTCCGATTTTTTAAGGCTTTAGGTATGCTGCAAATCGTTTTAGATTCTTTATTATGATAATAAAAATTAAATAGAGTTGCTTTTATTCTTCTTATATAATATTATTATGTTTAATCAAAATAATACAAGTTCTTTAAAATCAATAAAGTATTATTAAATGTAAATATAAACTCTATTAACACTAAAGGTTGTGTTTATCTTGGCGAAAAAAGATGATACATACTTAATTATGCCGAAAATACATAGTGAGTATAATGTTGACGATTTGGAGAACGCTTTAACTGAAAAAGCCAGCGAGATTCTCACTGACGAGGAAGGAGAATCTCCTTCATTTATCTTTCTGAGTGGCGGGTTCTTCGACGTCCAAGGATTTGCTTACTCTGCTTTAAGAGCTTGGAAAGGAGCAGCGAAACCCTCAGCAAAGGACAGTGGAAGACGCCCACTTTTAGAGGCAACCTTCGCTTCTCTTTCCGTATATCTTAGTTCTTTATTATCATTACAATCAGATTTTTATTATGCATATCAAGAGGTAAAGGAAATTCTACTTGAAAAAAAGCGAGAAGATTTATGGGCGATAATTTCCGAAAAACTTCCTTTTATCTCATTGCCCCCTAAAGAAATGTATGGAAAGCAAGTCTCTCCGATCTCACCCTACTTCGTAATCCAACAAGATGATGAGCTTATTCTGGGAGAATTATATCCCTCAGTATATCTTACAAATATTATAAAATCTATCAAATCAAGGTTTTTTGTATTTTTCCAATTTGAAGGATATACGGCGTTTGGATTTTTCGATTCGTTGCCACCAAGAGAAAATTTTGGATTCGAAGAAGCCACAAGAGAATTTGATAGGGAAATTTCTCCAGAAAATCTTGTAAAGTATGTAAAAAAAGCAAAAAACCTAAAGGAAGTTCTCATCGCGCTCATTCATGCTCATAACAATGCGTTTCTCGAACAGTTTCTCATTGAAGATTATGAGACATTATTAAGAAAACTTCTCGGAGATGAGTTATAATGATAAGAAATAAACTTAAAAAAACAAGGACAAAAGGAGGTATAATAGTATGGTAAATATTGGCTTATTAGGAGACGTGAGTGTGGGGAAAACCTCTATATTACGTATGTTTGTCCGGTATCTTAATAAAGGAGATATTGAAAATGTAGAGGGAGGAAAAAAATGTATTGTAGTAAAAACGGACTTTTCGGGAGAGGCAACACTTCCAGGTGGAAATAAAGAAAACAAATTGAATGAGAAAGAAACAAAAACAATCCATCCCAACCGTGTTGTATTTAGGGAAGATGACACCAATAAAGCTCATACGATCTTTGCTCCGGGCGGGGACGTGTCGCGTGCAGTAATTAAAATGGGCGTAATAACCATTAGCAGAATAGCTACGCAAATTATAGCTGTATTTGCCCTTGACAGAGATATTGAGAAACAATTTAAATTTTTTAACGATGTCAGGTTTTTTCCGGAAAATATATATATTGCTATTAACAAGCTTGACTTATTGAAAGATGATCCTAATCGGAATGAAAAACTAGAGGAGCTGAAAGGAAAAATTACCGATTTCTTTTCGAAAAGGAAAATCAATGTGAAGGAATTCTTTATAACTTGCGCCGAGCAAATAGAAGGATTTGAAGATGTTCAGACCTACAACGATCATGTCGCCGAGATGATCCTACAAATCTCAGTCAAATAAGCCAAGCTAAGATTTTTTATAGTTTTTATTCCTTTTCCTCTTTTAATTTGAGAGAGAGCTTAACAAATAATTTTTGAATATCTAATTGATATCCGATTAATGGCGTTAATATAACTTGCTTTTCTTCATCGTCAAGTAAAATATATCCCTCCTCTTCTAATTTCTTTAAATCACGGAGTACCCCCTTTTTTTTCCGCAACTCCTTTATATCCTTTACTTTCGCGGAACCCGAGCTTTTCAAGCATGCAACCAAAACACAGAATAAAGTTGCAGCTAATTTCGGTTTATCTTGAAATGGATTCGCTGACAATAGGTTAGAGGTTTTAAAATCATGGGATATAAACCAGTGATGATCCACTGGATTGAACCGAACATAAAGTCCTAGGGGCTCGATATAATTCGATAATTGCGAAAGCAATTCTTGAAAATAATATGCATCCTTATCTTTTCTCAAATTTAGAGCTTCCATAAGTTCTTGCTTGGTGGCACCTATTTGATTTTTACTAATCCTATTACTAAGGAGATTCATCAATATAGAAAACTCATTCATATTATACGCCTCCTAAATAGAGTGTGTTAGTCTCCATTTGATATTGAATCTTTCCTATCTGAAGAAGATGCAAGAGATAGACAAACTGTTTATATAATTCTAATTGGTTGGTTTCCTCCTCAAAAACCTCATAGAAAGAACACGGTAATTTATCTTTAATAGCATCAAAAAAATTCATCATCTTTTCGGTAAATTTGTGCTTAGGTAATTCTAAGATGAATTTCTCATTAGATTTCTCTGCTTGTAAATGCTCAATTACCAATGGAGAAGTTCTTTCTCGTATTAATCTATCCTTACTTTCCTCAAGAAAATTATATGATAAGATCGGAGAATGAAACGTTTTTATCCAACAATCTGTAAATAATGCTGAAATTTCACTATCGGATGGTTCTGATTCGAGGTATTCTGTAAACTTTTTCTCCTCATCCAATGAGTATAGTAATTCTTTTAATTCTTCAAATTTTTTATCGAGAAGATTACATGCTTCCACATAGGTCTTGGAATAATTATTCAGATTTGAAGTATTCAGAGAATCTTTTAATTCTTGAAAAATCGGGACTAATTCATAATTAAGTAAAGAAATCTCGCCTGAATGGACCTTATCAAAAATCCCCCTAATCTTGTTTCGTATATCCTCTGAAAAGTCGATATTTTTCATCATCAGCCTTTATGTTCAACTATTTTAGGTTTAAATATTGTTGATACTTCTTCCTTTCCCACTCGAGCGACTCCAATTAATTGCTCAGCTAATTTATATAACGCATTAGAAGATTTGGGAAGAAACATAATCATTTGAATAGGATTGTGTTCTAAGGTCGATTTTATTAGTTCATATGTAATTTCGGCGTTTTTATCATCCAAAAACATCGCAGCCTCGTCAAACATGCATAAGGGTGATGGTCGCATTTCTTGAAGTGATAATATTAATGCGATGGATACCATCGAGACTTGCCCTCCGCTCAAAGCAGTACATGATATTAGAGGTTTATTCGAAGTCGCCGCTTTTATATCGACTCCCAATTCTTCAAAATTTCCGATGAGTTCTAAGGCACAATAGACATTAATCTCAGATGCCTCAAATTTATAATTGATTTTTGATTCCAATTCCTCTAAGACGGACTCAAACTTTCGATAATAGGTACTTTCTAACTTATTTTCCGTATCTTTTGCAGCATTGATATCATTTTCCAAATCTTTCTGATTCTTTGCGATTTTCTTAAGTGATGACATAATTTGGTCGCGCTCCACTAAGATAGAATCATCTACATCATAATATTTCAATAATTCTTTGTCTATTTGGAAGATGTCGTCTTTAATTTCTTGAACGGGTCGTGTTTCGATTTCCTCCTCCTTTTTCTCTCCACCAATTTCCCTATCGACACGCGCCAAGTCTTCATTTCTAGAATTAAGTTCTTGTTTAGTATGTTTTAAGTTTATGGTTTCTTGTTCAATTTTTAACTCTAATTCAATTCTTTTCTTATCTAAAATTGATTTGTCCGCTAGTTTCTCTTTTCTTTTTTCTTTTAAGTTGTAAATCTTCTCATTAAGTTCATTGATGTTTGTTTCAACATCATCTAATTCCCGATAGATCTCAAACGCTTCTTTATCCGCCTTTTGGAAGTTTTCTTGCTTAGTCTCAAACTCTGTACTCAAGAGTTCTATTTTGCTATCGACCTTACTTATTTTCGCGTCAACAGCAGAATATATTTCCCTACTTTCGGCAAGTTTTTTGTTCCATTCTTTCTTTTCCTTATTCAAATCTTTTAATTGGTTAGGTATTTTGTTTAAACGTTCGTTCCATTTGAAGAAATCGGGAGATTTTTCTTTTTCTAATTCTTTCAATTCAGTTTTAAGAATATCAATCTCTTTAGAAAGTTGAGTGTTTAGTTCTTCTAAATTCGCCTTTTGTTCATATAATTGGTTTTTCTTTGAAGTGATTCTCTGTTTCTGGTTAAAATTGTAGAGGAGGTCATTGAATGCACGCTTTTTATTGTAAATATCTTTTTGGATATTGTCCAATTTTGATGCTTGCACTTTTAAATCTGAAATATTATCTGTAAGACGCTTTATCTGATTTTCTAACTTATCTGCTTGCTCCTTTTGAGTTCCTGCGCTCAATAATCCTTTTAATTGTTTACGATATGGAGTCTCATAGACATATTTATATGAAATAATCTGTTCTCCCTTAAGCGTGACACATTTCCCTTTGAAATTATATTTCTTATACATATCTTTCCCGCTTCTGTAGTCTTTCACCACCAAGCAATTTTTAACTTTAGAGTAAATTACCTTTTTGATCTCAATATCATTGGTTTTTATAAGTTCTGCTAAATATCCAACAGCCCCTTCGGCTTCAAAAGTTCTTAAAGGGTGAATATTTGCTGATTTAGGAACATAGATATTACAATAGGCTTTATATTTTTCTTTTAACCTCTTTAAAAGATCTAATGTGTCCCAATCGGAGGCAACAAAACTATATAGGAGCTTTTCCCCTAATACAGATTCAATTGCATAACTTAATTTATCATCATATTTAATATATTCAATAATAGGCCCCTTAACAGCCAAATCTCTTTTTCTGATTTCATCTTTCAGAATATTTATATTCGTTGGCAATACAATTCTCCTTTCGTCCAAGGATCCTCTCAAACGCTTAAATTCATTAATTTTCCGTGATTTTTCATGTTCTAATTTCTTTAATTCCTCTTCAATAGCGAATAATCTCGATGAAGTTTTTTCTAATTTTACATCAAGCTCTTTTAATAAATTTTTAGTTGGATTTTCTAAAAACCATTTGTTTTTATCCAGTTTATGTTTGATATCTTTGAAACTTTGAAACAGTTGATTAATTTGGCTATCAAGATCTTGTATTATAGTTCTATTCTTTTCAATTTGTCTTTCTTTTTGCTTTATTTCAGAGGCTAATTGATTATATTGTTCTAAAAATACTTTATTTTCCTCGATTTTATCTGATAATTCCGCTTGTTCTTTAATTAATTCTTCAATTTTCTCTTCAATATCAGAAACCTCTTTATCTACCGCAGATAAATTGCTGTGAATGCTTACTTTCTGTTTTTGAAGGTTTTCTAGCTTTTTTTCTTGAATTTTTCTTTTTTCAGAAATTCTGTCCAGTTCTTCTTTCATTTGAACCTTTGCTTTCTGCCATCTCTTAATTTTCCCTACTAAATCTTGTTTACGATATTCATTTTGCCCAAGTTCTTTTGATATTTTATTAATTTCGTCCTCTATTTGTTCAATTTCTTTTGATAATGATTCAGCTTCTTCGAGGTTTTCTTGCTTTTGAGTCTCAACCGTATGTATCATAGAATTTAGTTTTTTAACCTCATCTGTTAGATCCACAATTTCCAATAATAATTTTTGACGGTTCGCCCATAACAACTCATCCTCAAAGTTTCGTTTTCTCTTCTCTAGCTTCTTTTTCTCCTCTAATCTTTCTAATTTTGGCCTCAAGAGCTCTAAATTGATATTTAAAGAATTCTTTTTTGTGTTTAGAGATAATAATTCTGAATTTAGAATCTCGATATCATCCTTTTTTTGTAAAATTTCCTTTCTTAATCCAATCAATCCGATTCCTTCTTCAAGAAAAGTACAAAGTTCAGTAGGTTTGAGATCCTTGATAGCATCGATCTTTCCTTGACTCACAAACGCAAATTGATTATCAGGATTATAATGTAGCTCTGAAACGATCTCTTGAATTTCACTGGCTTTAACTTTTCTAAATTCTTTATCTTTAGGTGTTTTCAATTCGAAAAACGGAGAATGACCTTTTACAACAGTTCTTCTGATTTTTAATAAGTTAGAATTATCTAAAATATGTATCTCAACCATCGTATGGTCTTGTCCATGGCGTATAAAATCTGACCATTTGGGGTAACGTTCTCCTCGCTCATTACTTCCGAGCGCAAATTTTATTCCTTGAAATATTGATGTCTTACCGCTCCAATTTGGTCCGATTATAATAATAAATTTATTATCTCCAATATTTACTTCATCTTTTTTAAATGAGAGAAAGTTTTCTAAAATGACTTTCTGGATATGAACTGGTCTCTCCAATGGATTTTTCCTCCCTATTTCCATGGTCTCTTTAGAATTATCACTCATTTAATATCTACTCTTATCTTATTTTCCGAATGATTTGGTAATCATATCAATTCTTTTTTTTGCTTTCTCGAGAAATATTTGGGCTCGGGATGGAGAATTATTTAATATAAATGGATATTTCGACAGTAATTTCCTATCGTTATCTTCCAAAGGTTCTTTTTTGTCTAATTTATCAATAATCAAAACCAATTCATTATAATTTTCCGAAGCAGCGTTTTCATATAATTGGTTGAGCATAAACTCAGAATAATTTTCAGATTTAATTTGATTAAGAATCTCTTCTTTTGACTCTATCGGTATGTGTTCTTTCAAGTCTCGTTCTGTTATGTTTTTCTCTGTAGAAGATCCTTCTGGGATGCTTTTTTGTTCTTTTTTGTTCTTTTCAAGGTGTTTTTTACCATATGGAATAAATTCTCTGGACTCCACTAAATCTATAATGATATCCGTGATTTCATTGCTAGTTGTATTCAAATCGGCATTTATATGATGCTTTAAGATCCCCGTTCTAAGTAAATGATTAATCTCCTCAACTTCCCATTCTTCTGTCAATTCAACAAGTTTATTAATATCAAATGAGATTTTTGGATTCTTTTCCATGAATTCCCTAAAAACCTGTTGTCGCTCCATCTTATTTAATATCGGAACTCTAATTATAAAATCAAACACTTTGTAAATTTGGTCTGAAACGTTTAAAATGCCTTCATAATTATAAATAACCCATATGATTACCAGATTATTTTTTATTATTTTAGTTAAATTATCCTCTTCTTGATAATAAAACAAGAACTTCTGGAGCAAATTATTAACCCCTACAAGCTGTTCCAAACGCTGGTTTTGATTCACTATTAGTAGTTTTTGATTATTAATTTCTTTTGAATTATCTTCCTTTTGATTTTTATCCTTACTCTGTTTGCCCGATTCTTCTATTAGAATCTCATCAAAATAGTTAAAAATACTAGTAAAATCCTCTAAAAATTCCTTAGGATTTTCGGCAATTTCAGATTCTTTAAATTGTACGCAATGAATATAAAAGTTTGAACAAATTAATTTTAGATAATCTAATAAATCAATTCCTGGATGAGCGTGAATTAATACTAATCCTTTTGGGTTAACATAATTATAAATTTCCAAATCCTTGGATTCCGTTAAAATTAACTTCAAATAATTAATGATTTCTTTATACTTTTCCCGATAAAATATCTCTTCCTTCTTAATATTAATTTCTGATGGGTTGATTATATTCAGAAACTTTATTAAATTCTTTTTGCGGTTAAAATCGTTCATAGTGGTATCTCCCCGAATAAGATAAAAATTGGTTCAACATTAATTTTATGGAAATCCATCATAATAAATGTATTCTTGTTCTACCCTATAAAAAGGAAGGGAGTTTCCATATTTTATGAAATTAGAATAAAATAGAATCTATTTCTAAGATGAGTTAATTATTGTAAATAAAAAAAATTAGATTCTTCCTTAAAAAATATAAAAGAAGGGAGTATTTATGAAAAAACTAATTACTTACTCCTGTGATGAGTCCTACCATGCTCCTTCTTTTTTCTCCTCGCCTCTTCTTCGGTATCTCCAGTAAAAGTCGCATCACACATAGGACATTCCAATTCAACCTTAGGCATAATTTACACCTCGTTTGGTTTTAGTGTTATGTGTCGATCTAATTAAATATATCTTATCTCTTCACTCTATAAGGGTTTTCTAAAAAACAGTTCCTAAATTAAGGGAATCTCAAGAAATAGTTTATAATCTATACATATAAATCAAATTTTAGATTTTGGCAATTCTAACCATCTGAAGTTTTTTCATTTTTTTCATTAGATCGGAAAGTGGACTTTGAAAAAGTATTTATAGAGAATTTAAATATTACTACATAGAAATCAATTAGAGTTGAATAGCTAAAATGGACCCATTCTGGATCTTTATAGGTGTATTAGTTTTAATAATAGTTGTGATAATTATAATCCTAATTAAGTATGGTCTTACATAGTAAAACAGAATGTTTAACAAAATCTCCTTTATTTTAATTTAAAGTTTTTTTTATTTCGCTTATTTTCAATTTTTATTTTAAATATTCATTTTCTATTTCTTTTTAGCTATTCATCAATAGAGCTCATATATAGCGATTCATTCATTAGTTAAAGATTGATAAAATACATAATTAAAAGAAATTAGGCTAATTATGAATGAAAATCGAAAGGCGATATTAATTACAGGAGCGAGTAGCGGTATTGGGCGCGCAACAGCAGAATGTCTTGCATATAACGGGTTTTCTGTGTATGGTGGGGTCCGGGATGGTAAAGACTTTCAAGAGTTAGTAAATATTCCAAATATCTCCCCGATATATCTCGATGTTACTATTGAAAAGACAATTCAAGACGCATTTAATAATATTAAAGAACAAAAAACGGGGCTCTATGGCCTCGTAAACAATGCTGGTATCGCTCGTGCAGGACCACTTATGGATCTTCCAATTCAAGATCTTCGGGAACAATTTGAAGTAAATTTATTTGGAATTCATATGGTGACTAAAACATTTTTTCCTCTGCTGGAAAAGTCAAAGGGGCGAATAATTATGATGAGTAGTGATAGTGGGTTTTTTGCGACTCCGTTTTTCGGTCCCTACTGCGCGAGTAAATTTGCATTGGAAGGTTATAGCGATTCATTACGACGAGAGTTACTCCTCTGCGATATGAAAGTGATTCTTATTCAGCCAGGAAGAGTTGCCACTCCTATTTGGGATAAAGGAAAGAAATTATTAAAACGGGAAACCAACTCAATCTTCACTCCGTATGCTAAAAAACTGGGAGAACACGCCATTGAAAAAGGAAAGAGTGAAGGATTAAATCCAAAAGAAGTTGGTAAGGTGGTCTATGAAGCATTAATTAAAAAGAAACCCAAATTACGCTATTTGATTGCTCCCAGCACCTTGAAATATCGATTAATCAAAATTTTACCCGAAAGGTGGATAGATAGACTGGTTAATAAAGAATTTAGAAAAATTGAAGAAAATTTGTGAGAGTTCCATTTCAGTTTTTGAAGTTTTGTCTCTCAAGCCAAATAATCCATTTTTTATAGGTTTTATCTCGTTCTGAGCTGATTTCACCGTTATAAATAAACCCAAATGTCATACCCGTGATATGATTGAGAATAGCTGCGATAAGATCAATAACTTGCTGTGGACTATAATGTCGATATGCCTCGAATGCGTTTTCACTTTTGTTGGCTAATTGAATGTGTTGAATTGGTAATTCCCGTCGATCATTCATATGCTTAGTCAGTGCGGGAACATCTTTTGAATTAAATGATTCAATTTTTTCATACGTTTCTTCTGCTTTTTCTGGATTAAGAATATTCGTGATGAATTGTTTTATCTTATCTTCGTTTGGAACTTTCTTAGGATTCTCCAGAAAGTTATTTAGCAATCTATTTTGCAGATCTAATTCCGATCTGATTTTTTGTACGACATTATCATCAAAAATTATAAAAGAAGGATTATTGTTATTTTCCGTGAAGTAAAAACACTTATTATATTTATCATGGCGATAATCTATCGCAAAAATGATTATATCATTACTTTTCATTTTTTGTAAAGGAAAGTGTGTGTCTTCGTAAATATATTGTCTCATTGGGATGAGCTCTGGCATATCCGTACCTTTGTATATCTCTGAAATAGACATATCAAAATTAAAATATGAATCTAGTGTAAGATCATTCTGATTAAGCTCTGAAGCAAGGTTAGCTTTGGCAATTAAATCAGATTGACAAACAATCAGCCAAAGTGGTTGATCTAACTTATTTTCCATTCCGCTCCACCTTCTTGTTTTTAGATATTATTTAGAAATTTTTGCTAACTTTTTTTCGAGTTTAGGCAATGTTTTTTGAATATGTGTTTCTAATTTTTTTTCAGTCCCAAACCAAGGCATTTCCATATTATCTTTATCATTATAAAATTCAGGATCATCCTTATTTACTTCGATGAATTTCAAATGTTCCTTCATACTCCTAATTACATGAGGGAGGACCGTTTTTTGAAACCTTTTCCATCGTGCTTTAAACTCCTCTTTTGTTTCAGGTGATCGTTCATTATATTTCGGTCGGATATCCCAAGAAGAAACATAGAGATGCTTATAATTTTTAAATACGTGAGTTTTATAGAGCTCTACTTTATTTATCCCCTCTTTAAATCGAGAATGGAGAGGTTGATAAAATATAATCTCTTCCGTTGTAATAAAAATGGGTGAATGCCATCTATATATCCTGCCGACTTTATTTGCAATTAGTGCATAACCACTAAATATAATATCTTTCTCTTGAGGTACCTCATTTCCGAAGAACGAGATATCCTCTTTACTAATATTAATTTCAGACATTATTATGTATACTTATATTATTCTATTCCAATTTATAATAATAACTAAGAATGCTACTTCAAATTTTAATTAGAGGATTTTCCCTTCTCTTTAAAACGTGATGTCAATAAACTTATATAATGCTCCATTTTCTCATCAACAATATCATAATGAGTAAATTTTCCTTTTTTCCAGCCTCGTATGAGTCCAATCTTTTCCAGTTCCCGTAAGTGATGGGAAATGGTTGGTTGAGATTTGTCTAAAATAACCTCTAATTCGCATACACAATGGTCTTGCTTTTTAAGACTCTCAACGATTTTTAAACGTTCTTCATTGCCCAGAGTGTTGCAGAAGTCCAAGACTTCTCTAAACTTTTTATTTTTTTGAATAGATTTTCCTAATTCCCTCAATTCATTAAAATATTGGACCATATTAACACCCTCCATATCCACGCAACTCTCTAAAGTATTCATCACTTCTTTTTTTCTTTCTCTATCTATATTAAATCACCAATATTCCTTTCTCTATATCAATATAGTGTTATAAAGTAATTATAGATTTCAGATTGACCATGATGAATCCGAATCGATAAATTTTAGGAGAATATTTTAAAGATTTCAAATCACACAAAATTTTGATAAAAGAAGAATATCACAAATTTTCGATTTTTATACTTTTTCGCTAATATTCCTTCTCAAAAAATATTACCTAATCTATTAAATACTAAATTTTGGAATCCAGAGACTCTAACATTTAAGGTTGCTCGTGACACTTTCTTTTCGGCTGCTACAACAAAAGATGGATGGAGAGAACATTGGACAAATCCTAACTCTCCCCAATATAAATTTTTCAACACTTTGGAATATAATTTAAATAATGCGATTGATTGCTGTGCTGCCTCGATGAACTGGGTGATTTCTAAAGTAGGAGGATATGAATGTAAAGACATAAAAAAAGTTGAACCTTCTCAGCAAACGATTATTAAATTTATGAGTTTAATGGCGATAGCGACATTAATGCAAATTATGTCCTTTTTAGGCACCTATGCAGCAATTTATGGTGGGGTCTCTATAATTAAGAATTAAACAGAGATTTTTTTTCTGATTATTCAATATAATCGAGCAATCATAAATTAAAAAATTCCACAGAGAGTATTTTTAAATACACATTTTTCTTTCTTTTAATATAAAATGACAGAAAATCAGTGTGTAGAGTTTGATGGTCAAAAATTCTATGTTAGCAATAATTCACTAATAATAAATAATTCTCCGACACTTAAAGATATTACAGAAATAAAAGGGCTTGAAAGTCTAACTGAATTAAAAAGAATTGATATTTCTGGATGCAAGTTATCTAAAATCCAAGGAATTAAATATCTTTCTAACTTAAGATATCTAAGTTTATGTAACAATCAAATCAGTGAGATTAAAGGAATCAATCATCTCAAAAATCTTGTAGTTCTTAATTTAGGAAGAAATAAGATCTCTAAAATTAAAGGACTCGAAAATCTAACAAAACTGAAAAGATTATCCCTCCAATTAAATCAAGTTAGAACTATTCAAGGGTTAGAAAAAAATATAAATTTAGAAGGACTTTCATTAGGTTGGAATAATATTATTAAAATGGAAGGACTTGAAAAACTGAAAAAGCTAAGATCTCTCTCTATAAATTGTAATAAGATAGATAAAATTCGTGAAATTTATTCTCTCCCTGATTTATATGAGCTTTTACTCTTCAATAATCAAATAACTCGGCTTCCCGATCTTACTAGCCATCCAAATCTTCTCACCGTCGAACTCTCAAGTAATCTCCTCGCAAACCCTGATGATATCCTCCCTTATATTCATAATAAAAATTTGTATATAAATCTTTATGGTAATCCCTTCTGTGAAGAACTCCTTAAAAAAGGTTTACTTGAATCTGGAGGCGATTATACATTGGTTCCTCTCGGATCTCCACATTCTCATTTAGAATAAGAATCCTATTATCAATAGATCGTTTTCCCTCAATTGCTGTTTGATAATGGAGTATTTTTTAACCTTAGCTCTTACTATTCTTGAATAAGTACCATAGATTAAAATATTCAACATTATAGTTTCTCAAGTATTTCAAATCGATAGATTTAAATCTGAGCATAAATTCACCTAATATGAAACTCATAAACAGAAAATATATATCGAAAATCTGAAAAAATTATGTCTGAAAAAAGAAATTCAGTAACTATTGAGGAAGAGCTAAAAGAAAGAGAAAAAAAACTTGGCTATTTTGAAAAGTTTCTTCCTGCGTGGGTTGCTCTATGTATATTCATTGGGATTTTACTTTCTCAAGTGGTTTCAGGAATAGGAGAATTCATCGAATCAATCAAAATAGGTGGGATCTCAATTCCTATAGGCATTTGCTTATTTTTGATGATGTATCCTGCGATGTTAAATTTTCAATACTCAGAATTAAAACAGATAGGAAGAGATCCAAAACCCGTCATCGCCACGTTAGTTTCAAATTGGTTAATTGCCCCATTTGTCGGATTGGCAATGGCTAACATTTTTTTAGTGGATCAGCAGCTCATTGTTGCAATAATTCTTTTATCCAGTTCTCCATGTACCGCGATGGTCCTAGTTTGGGGTTGGATGGCAAAAGGAAATCAAGAACAGAATGTATTGACAACTAGCATAAACACGATTACAATAATAATTGGATATGTACCTATGGTGTCTTTATTGACGGGAATACAGAATATCCCTATTGATTGGACTCAACTTCTAATTTCTGGAATAGTTTTCATTGGACTTCCACTTTTAATAGGCATTCTTTCACGAAAATTTTTAATAAAATCGAAAGGTGAAAGTTGGTTTCAAAATACCTATAAACCTGCTGTAGGAAAGATCTCTATCGTAGCCTTATTGACAACATTAATTATTCTGTTTTCCTTAAATGGAGAAGTATTATTGAACAATCCCCAATTAATGGTCATCGTTTCTATCCCCTTGTTGGTGGGATTTTTTATCGTTGTCTTATACAACATCATGGTTACGAAAATTCTGGGCTTCGCTTATAAGGAGGCGATAATCAGCGTAATAATAGGTTCATCGTCGCATTTTGAAATTGCAATCGCAACTGCAGTGGGATTATACGGGGTTGGAAGCATAGCTGCCCTTGGGACAACTATGGGGCTTTTTTGGGAGATTCCAATAATGCTCTCCATTGTATATATAGGGAAATTCCTCGGAAGAAAAGGCTTTTGGAGGATAAATAAAAAATAATTTAGATACATCAGAGAGGTTTAAATGGCTGTTACTTACATGCAAAAATTGGAGCAGGAACCTGCAAATTACGATTCAAAGTTTACTAATCTCACAAAAGGAGTAAATATTAAAATTCAGAACTGGATCTTAGAAAAGATTGAATATGATCAATCTGTTTTAGAAGTTGGGTGCGGCACTGGGATTTTGGCTTTAAAGATTGCGTTAAAAGGCGCTAAAGTCAGAGCTCTTGATGAAAATTATCAGATGATTAGCTATGCTTTGAAAAATATGCCAAAAAAAGATAATATAGATTTGCTATATCAAATTGGTACAATTAAAGATTTGAAAGTTCCAGAGGATTCTCAGGATTTAATCATTAGTACCTTTATGTTATCAGAACTAAGACCGTTGGAACAACAAATCTTTCTTCGTAATGCGTGGAAAGCATTAAAATCTGATGGTCGATTAATAATTGCAGCAGAGTTTATTCCCTCTGGAGTTTGGAAGGTTCCATTCTGGGTGAAAAGGTGGTTATATAATAAAAAATTAAGAAGATTAAAACTTGAGAGAACTAATCCTTTAGAGTATTTTGAAGATTATTTAGAACCGATTGGTTTCAAAATAGCCGACATAAAAAAATGGACTCACGGATCAATTCAAGCTATAGAATTAGAAAAATCATTTGAAGAAGAAAAGAATGAACCGGGTTATTATAAACCAGAAAAACCAAAAATAAAAGGTATTTCATCACAACTAAAAATTTGGAGATGCCTATTGACAGGTCAGGTTGATAATGTTCCGATTGAACCTGGATTATATAAATCGGGTAATCCAAATAATTATTCTCCGATTATTGCAACTGCTAATTATGCATATACTTTTATTAAAGTTATGAGAGATTTAGAAGGTATTGATGCATGGATATTATGTATTGACTCTAATGGTATTAATGTCTGGTGTGCTGCGAGAGGAGATGATTTTGGTAATGAACAATTACTTGAAGCGGTTGAAGCGACAGGCGTGAAACATATTACTGACAATAATACTATCATTTTACCCCAGCTTTCTGCCGGAGGGCTTTCAAAACCCAATTTACCAGAGCATTCAGAAATATTTCCATTTAAGATTGAATATGGTCCAGTATGGTCACGGTACTTGAAGGAATACCTTATTAAAAAACCAAAGAAGAAGTCTAAGCAAATGAAGAGAGCCAAATTTACTTTCCGACATCGGATTCCTGCGGGAATAACACATACGACATTTCTTTTGAGAAAAATATTTCTTCTTCCATTAATTATTCTATTTTTTATCCTTTTTGCCCTAGATCTTGCGAATATCATCAATAAAACTTGGATGGCTGCCGATCTTTTAATTTGGATACTCTTTCCAAATCTTTTATTAATTCTCCTTTACCCTCTCTCTAACTTTACGCGTAATTTTGTTCTAAAAAGTATGTTTTTTGGTATTATTAATACAATTTCCCTTGGAATAGTTACGTGGTTTCTTAGTTTTTCGTTATACTACGTTATTCTAAATTTAATCTTTTTTCTATGGATTGGATTCTTCACTACAATGTCTTTTAGCGGATATACTATGTCAACAAACCCAAGAGAAATTAGAAATGAATATCCATTATTTAAAAAATTAAATTACATTTTACTCTGTGTTGGGTTATTTCTTACCCTTTTGAGTATAATAATATTATAATAAGAATCTATAATGTTTTGAGAAAAATGACAAAATTAGAAAAAAACAATAGCTGTTGTGACTCTAGCAGTGTTATTGAAGGTTTTTTGAAGAATTTAAACTTAAAGATAGCTATAGATCCCTCAAAATGTATCGGTTGCGGTTTGTGTGAGGAGATATGCCCATTTGGACTTCTAAAAGAGGAAAACGATGGGACATATAATATCGGTGAGCCTGAAAAATGTACTGAATGTAGTGCATGTGAGAGAAATTGTCCAACCCACGCGATAATAATGCAAGAACAAAAAGGGTGTGGGTGCTTATGGGATGCTAGAAAACGTTCGAAGAAAAATAATAATGAATGTTGTTGTTAATTTTAATTATTCATAAGAAGGATTTTTATGTCAAACCAGAATGAAAAAGTTAAAGTAGATATTTATGTTCCGCTTCAAGTTTGTGCATGTGAATGGGAAAATTTTATGAATCGCGTTTTTGAAGTCCTTACACCATATATAAAATATATTGAACACGATACAAAATCATTACATTCCAAAAAAGCTGCGAAGATGAAATTATTTCAAAAATGTATTATAATTGATGAAAAAAAAAAAATATCCTCAGTTTATGCTTTAAAAAAACAATTACCCAAGATTTTAAAGGAAAGAGGATTCATAAATTAAAACATACCCCCAAAATTACATTCAACGAGAGATGATTCAAATGGGTAAAAAAAATATAGTAGTCGTATGTACGGGGAACTCATGCAGGAGTCAAATGACGGAAGCATTTATCAATAAATATGGAAATGATAGATATAATGCCTATAGTGCAGGAACAGAACCGCATCCCATACATCCATATACTATAAAAGTGCTCGAAGAGGCAGGATTCGATTGGAGTGGTCATAACTCAAAGCATATAAGAGAATTAATGAAGAAAATTGATATTGATATTGTTATTACTGTTTGTTCGAGTGCTAAAGAATCCTGCCCCACTATTCTGGGTGTACAAGAAGAATTACATTGGCCTTTCGAAGACCCCGCAGCGTTTGAAGGCTCCGAGGAGGAAAAATTGGCTTTTTTTAGAAAAATACGTGACCAAATAGAAAGTAAGGTCAAATTATGGTCAAGCAAATAGTTTTAATTAGTTTTATTTACTTGTTAAAGAAACAGAATTATTTGAATTCCAAGAAACTTTAAGGTGATTGAATTTAAAACCATCAAAATTAGTATAAGCATGCCCTATAGTGGGTTGTCTCAAGGAAAATCTTTTAATGTCCAAATTAAAGACGATGCGAATCTAGCTGAAGCCATTGCTAAAGTCGACAAATACATAAAAAATAATCCAGAAGATTGTATCTTCCCCATTTTCGAAGGATATATTTATAACTATTTACAATTAATCTGGAATCCGAAAACCAATAAAATATATGATGATGTGGGAATAATGGCCTACGGCCCTAATAGAGAATTTATGCCTTTACATGAAAATCCCGATTATTCCTTAATACCAGAGAGTGACATTAATATTCAACTTGACCCTGGTTGTTGATGAGAAAAGATTCGGGAAAGGTTAGACATTGCTGAATTTAAAAATAGCTTAGATAAAAGATATGGAAAAAACCACGAACACTTTGGACATTATTTTGATTAATAATAAAAATGAATGAAATCTCTTAATAAATCTTAGTAAGAGATCGACATGAGGATCGCCTCCTCAAAAATTTTTGTATTGAGTAAATCGCCTAAAAATATATATTATATAGAAGTAATTTTTAAATTAAATTCAATGATGATTGATTTATGAAAAAGCCGAGTGTAATTTTTTTATGTACTCATAATCAAGCAAGAAGTCAGATGGCAGAAGCGATTTTGGACAAACTTGCTGGAGATTATTTCAATGTATTCAGCGCGGGGTTTGAGCCAAAGGAAATTCATCCTCTTACTAAAAAAGTTATGGAAGAAAAGGGATATGATATGAGTGATCATTACTCTAAAGATTTGGATCAATATTTAGGAGAGAAGCATTTCGGGATTGTTATTACCGTATGTCAAAAGGCTGAAAAATTATGTCCCACCCTGCCAGGAGTGAGCACGAGGTTATTTTGGAATATTGAAGATCCCGCTGCATTTGAAGGTTCTGAGGAAGAAAGAATTGAACGATTTAGATCTGCACGGGATGAACTTGAAGAAAAAATTAAATCGTTTTTAGAGGACCGGGATATCTCATATTGAAGATGGATTTCAAAGTCAAAAAGCGTAAAATGTTTTGAAATCTGCTTGAATATTTGTTTTGAAATACATAAGAGAAATTTTTTTATTAATTCTAAATTTTCTGTGCTGAATTATTATAAGATATTAGAACTAACTTAAAATTCTTATATCAATTTTCCTAAATGAGATATGGACTTTTTTTCGCACTTTATTATTGCTATTTTATTCGCTAGTTATCTGTTAAAAGGAATGGATATAGTTTTTTTTTACTACGCGGTATTTATGGCAATTTTAGCTGATTTGGATGTTTTTCTTGAAATAATCCCCAAATTTAGGAATTCTAAATTGTTATCGCATAAAGGCGTTTCTCATTCTATTGTGGGTGCTATTCTAATTTCATTCTTCCCTAGTGTATTTCTTTTTTTTCTAATGGGAGCAGATTTAATTGCTACTTGGATTATCGGGACTGCATTTTATTTTCTCCATATTTTCTTTGATTTTCTCACTGCCTCAAAGATTCCAATCGTGTATCCTTTTTCAAAGAAGAAATATCGCTTTTTCATTGATAGAGCGGTAAATCCTTTCTTAATGTTCATTTCAATAGGTATTCTTATTGTCTCAATTTTCTTTAGGTTTTTAAATCCTTTCATATTACTTTTTTATCTATTTCCCAGCTTTGTGTTGTTCTATTCAATATATTTTCTCAATAAATTTGTATCCAAAATTATATTCAAATTCAAGTTATCCAAGAATTCCAAATATATTCCCGGATTATATCCATTTGATTATTATATTTACAAATACATTAACGAAGAGTCTTGTATACGATACCAATTATTCAAAAAATCCTATTTTAAAAATCAAAAACAGAAATTAATTGATACTCAAATCGATAAAAATTCCAAAAAAATGGTTCTTCTTGATAAAACTTTAGAGTTGACCAAAAATTATTCCTTTTTTTCTAAATGGGATTCAATTGTACCAATATTTAGTGAAAATGACCATCATATACGAGTATCTCTACTATTAGGAGAAACCTATTTGTCGAATCAGGCTTATGCGCTAAATGTATTATATAGAAAAGATTCCGATTTATTAATAGACCAATTTGATGGATTCAATGAAAAGTTTTAACTTTCACTTAATTTGCTTCCTTTAAACGCTATCCAGCTTTTTAAAAGCAACATTAAGAGATCCTTTATCTAAATATTTCTATTGAGCAATCAATAGTTATAGATTAAACGAGTAATGAATTATTCATATATATTAGATCTATTATCATTTCGGTGCTTAGAATAATATGGAACAATCAGAAAGAAAAAAAATCCTAAAAAGAGTCGAGCAATTCTCTTCTGATAATTCCTTCAAGGATGATATCCACGGTTTTAAACATACTAAGCGAGTTTGCAATTTATCCCTCAAAATTGGAAAAACAGTTGGAGCAGATCTATTCATACTTAGAATAGCTGCCTTAATGCATGATATCGGTCGAACCAAAGAAGATGAAAATTCAGTAAAAAATCATGCTGAAATCTCTGCAGAAATGGCCCTTGAGTTTTTTAAGAATGGAAATATCAAACTAAAAGAGAATGAGATAGAAAATATTATACATTCAATAAAAGCGCACTCATTTTCATATAATCTTAGACCGGAAACATTGGAGGCAATGGTGTTGTCCGATGTGGATAAATTGGACGCATTAGGCGCCATTGGACTTTATAGAACGATTGGATTTACGGTTAAGAATAAGGGAAGTTTTAATGAGGTAATAGAACACTTGGATAATAAAATCTTGAAGTTGGACCAAAAATTATTTTTAGACGAATCTAAAGAATTAGCGACAAAACGCTTAAGAATAGTTGAGGCGTTTTATAAAGAAGCCAAGCAAGAGATTAACCATGAGATGAAATAGATGAAATTAAAGTTTTATAAGTGAATAAGGTCTGCTTATGAGCATAACAGAAGATATAAAGAACCCATATAGCTTACCTCCCGAGGATTTAAGCAAGACACTTGGAACGAACTTAAAAAATGGTCTCACTCAAGAACAAGCACAAAGCAGATTAGAGAGATATGGAAAAAATGAATTGCCCAAGATCGATAAATCCATCTGGAAAGTTTATCTTGCTCCTTTATTTAATTTTCTAATCGTGGTCCTCATCATTTCGGGTATCATAATCTCTGTATTTGGTTCAATCGAGGAAACGATAATAACCTTCATCGTAATCTTCATAAATTCATTTGCTGCGATATTTCAACAATACCGTGCTCAGAAGGCGCTAGAATCTTTACAAGAAATTGCAGCATTAAAAGCTAATATTCTCAGAGATGGAGAAGAACAAGAAATCTCCACTAAAAAAATCGTTCCCGGTGATATTGTATTACTCAGTCAAGGAGATAAAGTACCTGCAGATGGAAGAATTTTCTCCACCGTGAATTTATCAATAAATGAAGCACCATTGACGGGAGAAAGTGAATCTGTGGAAAAGTCTGATTCAACCTTGAAAAATACCGATCTTCCCATTCAAAAACAGCAAAATATGGTTTTCATGGGAACTTTTGTGCATACCGGTCGAGCGAAAATAATGGTAATATATACCGGCGCTCAAACAGAAATCGGACATATCTCAGAATCATTAAATCAAATGGGGACACTTGAGCAAATACCTCTCACAAAAAAGCTCAATCGATTAGGATATATTTTAGGGATAATAGCAATAATTCTGCTTACAATTTTAATCACTTATAAAAGTATTTTATTACTAACTGAGATTATCGAAATATCGGTTATTGATATTGTTTCCAATGCTCTAATCAGAGCGATAAATGTGTTTCCCGTTAATCTACCATTATTAGTAACTCTTGTTCTTATTACGGGCGTGCTAGAAATGGCAAAAAGAGGTGTGATTATAAAAAATCTCTCGGCGATAGAATCTTTAGGACGAGTTTCTGTGATTTGTGCTGATAAAACAGGTACGATTACTAAAAATGAGATGACAGTAAAGAAAATCATATTTCAACTAGATGAATACAATGTATCTGGCTCAGGTTATATAAATCAAGGAGAAATTAGTATAGATGGCAAAAGAATTGACAAAACTAATGATTCTCTTACTCAGACGTTATTCCATTCTCTCATTCTTAATAATAATGCAAAACTAACATTTGAAGAAGTAAAAATAAAGGGGAGGAATGTAGAAAAAAAGAGCATCAGAAGACCAATTGGTTCATCTACTGAAGCGGCTCTACTTGTTTTAGCAGAAAAAGCGGATTATAATCCCGAAAAGGTTAGGAAAATGTATGAGATATTATTTGAATATTCCTTCAGTTCGGAGACAAAAATGATGACAACTGTCTGCAAAAAGAGAGAGTCTAATGCCGATATTTTAGCATATTGTAAAGGAGCCCCAGAGAAACTAATAGAAATATGTTCTTCAATGTTTATTCAAGGAGATGTAATAGAATTAACTGAAGAGATAAAATTGAAATTGTCAGAAAAAATTACCAGCTATGCCGAAAAGGGATATAGGTTATTAGGGGTCGCATATAAACACCTTGAGGAATTTGAAAATCAAGAAAGGGCTGAAATAGAAACCGACCTCATCTTTTTGGGTCTTATTTGTATTATGGATCCACCGCGAGAGGAAGTTAGAGACGCTGTTAGTCAATGTAAGTCTGCTCAAATTCGAGTGATTATGATAACTGGAGACCATCCAGCTACTTCAAAAACAATTGCTTCTGAAGTGGGGATATTTAATGAGGGAGATAAAATAATTGAAGGTAATAAAATTCATACCCTAAAAAATAAAGATTTTAAATATATCACGGTTTTTTCTCGCGTAAATCCTTCAGATAAGGAAATAATTGTAGATCACTTCCAAGGGGATAATAAAATTGTTGCTATGACCGGAGATGGAATTAATGATTCTCTGGCTTTGAGAAAAGCTGATGCGGGAGTTGCTTTGGGGATCACTGGTACTGATGTCGCTAAAGATGTTTCAGATATAGTCATAACTGATGATAATTTTGCGTCGATAAAAAATGGGGTTGAGATTGGTAGATCATTATTTGCAAAAATAAGAACAATAATATATTTTTTCATATGTCTGAATATAATGGAAGCTGTTATCTTTTTTGGCTATGAATTCTTTCCTATGTTTGAGATTTTTAGCTCAAACTGGCAAATCCTTTATCTTGTCAATTTAGCTCATACATTTCCCGCTCTGGCTTTATTAATCGATAAGAAACCAATAGATATAATGAAAGAATCCCCGCGAGACGGAGAAGAAATATTAAATAAGAATATTTGGCTGATGTTATGTATTCAAGCATTTTTAATGGGAATTTCACTCGTGGTTATTTTCCAATTTACTTATATGGAAATAATCCCTCTCAATGATCTGAATGTCAATCCCTCTTTAAGTTATATTCCAATTGGGTCCACACTAGATCAATTGATTGCCCAGAAAGCACGGACGATGCTCATTACCACTGTTATGATTGTGGAGACCAATTTCATCTGGACATTTAGGCGTCCTAATAAATCTTTAGTCAAAAGTCTCAAGGAAGAGTTTTCCATACTTGTTTTATTTATCTGTCTCATTCCGCTAATCCTTCACATATTAGTTATTATTTTTTCTTATTCGGTAAATTATACAATTAACGATGTACTTAAGCTTAATTTTCAGCTTAACTTCATGTTTCTATCAGGTTTAGATTGGTTCCTTTGTATTATATGTGCTCTGCCTGGAATTGTTGGTATTGAAATCTTTAAATTGCATTCAAGAAAGAAAAATATCATTTTTTGATTCTTTTCTAATCTACATCCCAAAAATGGATGAGAGTAGAACAAAAAAAGAAAAATAGAAAGGTTTTTTATATATTTTCTAGGACTTCTTATTGTTCGATAAGTATTTTTTCAATACTTGGAGGTAGGACATAACCGATATAAAATATTATCGCACTGATAACAAGTATCAACCTTGACAATGGATGTGTAGCAACAATATCCCAAGCCGTTCCAACAACAAATGAGATAAAAGCAATCAATAAGAATTCCCCCTTTAATTTCACCCGCTTCTGGTCCGATTTTAATGAGTTTATCGCAAACCATAATCCTGTTCCAACAACAATTACCAAGTTAATAAATTGAAATAAAATCGTAAACAATTCATAATCGACATCAACAGGTCCGTTTTTTGTACCAATAAAATCGGGAGAAGTAAACAGGTAATATATGAATACTATTTCATAGATAACCGAGCCAATGATATATAAAATAGACATTTGCTTTTTTAGTTTCCAATCTAACAAATTAGCCATCGCCAGCAACCATAGTAACACAAATATCGGAATAAAGACATTTCCTATGAAGAAATAGGTCACTTTATCAAGCCCATCCACGTTAGAAAGAGAAACCAGAAACGAAATTGAAGAGGGCCACCATGGTTCCGATAATCCTATCCACGCTAAACCAACATAAATCAAATTAACGTTTTTATGTTGGGAATAGTTTGCCATAATAAAAATACCAACCAATATGCTAATTATTACAAAAATTAAGCTGGATACACCATTAACAACTATAATAGGGTCTAAAGCCATTTTCCTTCTCTCTTAAGAATTTGGGTTATTAAAACAAATAAGAATTTTTTCCTATTTAAATATGAATATTTAACAGATGTGAATTTTAAATTAATCTAAGTGGCTTTTACAATATTTAGGTACTCATATTTCTTCCGTTCATTATGAAATTGATTTGATAAACCTCTTTTACTTATATATCATCTTTTCCTTTAATAAATAACTCTCGGAAAGATAAATAAATTAAATCTCTTTTACAGAAATAAAATTATGCCAAAACGATGTAGTTGGGCAAACCATAGTGAGCTGATGAAGAGATATCATGATGAAGAGTGGGGTGTTCCCGTCCATCATGATAAGCTTTTATTTGAACAACTTGTTCTACAGAGTGCTCAAGCAGGGTTGAGTTGGATTACTATACTTAAAAAGCGAGAGAATTATCGAAGGGTGTTTGATAATTTTGATTTTGAGAGGATCGCAACCTATGATGAGAGAAAAATTCAAGAGTTGCTAAACAACAAAGGAATTGTCAGAAATGAGCTCAAGATTCGGTCAACAGTCAATAATGCTAAAATATTTCAACAAGTACGAGAAAAATATGGATCTTTCAATGATTATATTTGGAATTTTGTTGATAATACACCAATTCAAAATCATTGGAACGGATTAGAAGAGATTCCCGGTGAGACAGAGTTATCAAAAACGATAAGCAAACAAATGAAAAAACTCGGATTCTCCTTTATAGGACCAACGATTATGTATGCCTATATGCAAGCGGTTGGGATGGTCAATGATCATCTTACCTATTGCTATCGTTATTCAGAACTGAAGGATACAGGTTGAAAATATTTTATTCCGTGTAAATTTTAATCAGTTCTGGGATTCCCCCTGCCTGAGCCGATTTCGAGGCAGCGATTCCCGCATTGCAAAAATTGGCACCAACTTTCGCATGAAGAAGTGGCTTCTCATTGTTTTCAATAGATGTGAGCCAATTGTCTACAACCCTGGCTTGTCCACCATAATATAATCCTTCTACAGGATCAATTACTTCAGCAAGCGCGTCTTTGTCTATTGTCTGGGACTTTCCCTTTCGGTGCCGTGATCGGGTAATCTTGTGTCCTTCTGCGAGAAATAGTCGTCCAGGACTCCCGATTTCATAACATTCATAGGTTCCTATACGGCCAACGACCTGAATCATCGTTCGTGTAGGTTCTCTGGCAAACACATAAGCATTCGCGCATTTTGCAATAGCTTCCGTTTGTGTTTGAAAAAGTCCTACCTGAAAAGATTTTGCAGGGGCACATATAGGCTTGCCCTCATGTCCCCCAATATCATTCGCAAAACTAACGACCTTTGTAAATGGCATAGGATTTTCTATTCCTCCCAATGCTGCTTGAGCGGGTCCAATCGAATGCGCATACATTAAAGGATCAAATAATTGATACCATGAATCAACTCTCGGAGTATCTATATCTCCCCGACAATTCTCTCTCCATCGATAAGTCACATCATGCAAATATTCTGATTCCGCATAGACAGAGGCACCGATTTTTCCAGAAGACACGAGATAACTCGCATAAAGGACTTCGGGATAGAAACAATAGTTTTCACCTAATTGATATACTTTTCCCGAATTATCTTCCGCACTAATAATTTTTTCGATATCTTTTTCATTTAAACACATAGGGATTTCTGAATAAACATGATAACCTGTCTCTAACGCTGCGATTGCTTGTACGGCATGGACTTGCGGAGGGCTACAGATCACTATAGCATCAAGACCCTTAGTATCTAGCAAATCCTCATACGAATCTGCAACTTTTACCCCATCTTCATTGTTTAGGTTTTTTTTAGTTTCTGAATCGGGATCAAATCCCGCAATCAATTTGGTTCGTCCTTTTAAAAGCGGATGAGACTCAAGTTCCATCTTATGGCCCATCGCATTTAATCCGTATCCTGCTAATGCATATCTAATTTTGCTCATCTGAACACCAATATTATATGATTTAATGATTTGGATTATTTGAGTAGATATTGATTAAAATTAATTACTTAATTAAAATTACTTTAGACTATTATAGTAATTAACTCTTCTTATAGAATGTAGGTTTATTAAATGAAATGGATAAGACAGTTTGAATATGATTCACTCAAACCACTATTAGAAATCGATGATGATCTTATCCAATATCATATGGAAAAATATCTGCTTGATAAAACCATTAGAACACCTCATTTCCCGTCGAAACATGATCGAGCGAACGAGATTTTGCGCTATCAACAAGACAATGGTTCATGGCCAGATAAACGAAAAAAGCAGCATAAAAATATCAATACAAATTATGAATTATTGGAAACTTATCGCTATGTGGCACAATTAATCTACTTTTTTGATATGGACAAATCCTTCCCTCCTATGAGAAAAGCAGCCGAATTCCTTTTTACTGCTCAAACCGGGGAGGGAGATTTTAGAGGAATTTATGGGAATCAATATACTCCCAATTATAGTGCTGCCGTGTTAGAATTATTATGTAGACTAGGATATCATGATGATAAGAGAGTGATTAAATCCTTTGAGTGGTTACTTTCGTTTGAGCAAAATAGCGGTGGATGGATTTTACCCATGCAGATGCCTCAGATTTCTAAGAAACCCACTGACCTATATAATGAAGATCCTATTCCACCAGATAAAAAACTTCCTTTTTCCCATTGGGTTACAGGTATTGTACTCAGAGCATTTTCTCAACATCCTAAATATAAACAACATCCCTCTGCAAAACTCGCGGGAAATCTTTTGGCTACTAGATTTTTTGAGAAAGACAAATATTCTGCACGGAGCGCTGCCGAGTATTGGACAAAATATTCCTATCCATTCTGGTGGACTGATCTAATATCAGCATTAGATTCGTTAACTCTTCTGAACTTTTCATATGATCATCCAGATATAAATCGTGCTCTAAATTATTTCAGAAGGACCCAAAACAAGGACGGTTCATGGAATCTTTATATTCTTAAAGGAAAATCATTTCCGTATCTACATTGGTGGGTTCATTACCATGTGTGCCTAATATTTAAAAGATTTTATCAAAAAGGGTATATGTAGATCTTATTTGATCTTAAAAATGTTGTGAATTAATAAGGCCATTCCATTTGGAGTCCTTGGGTATATATTAGATATAAGAGAGAATCTTAGTTCACTCTGTAAAAATTTGGTCCTTATGGATTTAAAAAGGAACTTAAAGTTTTTTTTATAATCAAATCTATCACAAATTTACCGTTTTTCACGGAGAAAGCCAAGTCCTTTAGGGTATAGATGAAGGCATGTAAAAATCACTAAACTCAAGCAGTTATACCCTATCCGAGGTTTAAATCAAAGAAACATAAGAAAGACTTATTAATATGTTAAATTAAGAATGCTGCGGTTTTTGACTTGTTATTTCTTTTCACTTCTTCTACAGTACCTTCTGCAATTATATATCCTCCTCTTGGACCACCTTGAGGCCCTAATTCGATTAGATAGTCCACATATGACAGAATTTCGGGATCATGTTCAATGATTAGCACGGTATTTCCCTCTTCGACTAATCTATCCAATAGTTCCATGAGCTTTACCGCATCATAAAATGAAAGTCCTACTGTCGGTTCATCGAGAATATACAGTGTTTTCGATTTTCGGGCACTCCCCAATCGCTTTGCAAGTTTTACTCGCTGTGCCTCTCCACCACTCAATGTGGGTGATGGTTGACCGAGTGTGATATATCCCATTCCCACATCTTCCAATATTTTTAATACATTTGCAATTCGATTATTGCTGGCAAAAAGGTCCAACGCTTCAGAAACCGTCATATCCAAAACATCCGAGATTTTTTTTCCCTTGTAAGTTACTTCCAAGATCTCCGGCTTATAGCGTTTTCCTTTACATTCTCTACACGGCATTTCGAAATTACTGAGAAATGAAATCTCTAAATCTTGGATTCCCTGTCCTCTACAAGTAGGACATCTTCCTTTATCTGAATTATATGAAAAATGCCCAGTAGAATACCCTCTTTCCTTTGAGAGGTCTGTTTTAGCAAATATCTTTCTAATACGCCCCCAGATACCCGTATATGTACAGGGAGTAGATGTTCTGACCCTGGCAATTGGTTTTTGATCTACGATGATCACCTCATCAAGATTATTCCATCCTTCTATAATACCCGAATATTCTAATAAATCTTCTCCATTCTCTTCTGAATCTAACTCATCTTCAGACGACCTATTCTTATGTGAGGCGCCTCTCTTGAAATAAGGTTTAATCAAGGGGACTAGAGTCTCTTGTATTAAAGAGCTTTTCCCCGAACCCGAAACACCACATATTCCTACCATCATCCCCAGAGGGATATTTACATTGACATTTTTTAGATTATTGGTAGATGCTCCTTTAATTCTAAGAAATTGGGTATTATCATCAATTTTGCGGCGATTCTCGCTTGCTTTTTCTGGAAGTTTAATCTTCCCATTGAGGAATTGACCTGTTAATGAGACCTTTATCTCTTTTATACCCTCCAAATCTCCTTGATAGATTATTTTTCCCCCGTGATTTCCCGCACGAGGGCCAATATCAATAATTTCATCGGCTATTTCGATAAATTTCTTGTCATGTTCAACCACAATAACAGTATTTCCCAATTTTTTAAGCTTTTGTAAAATTTTAATCAGAGATGCTTTCTCCAGCTCATGAAGGCTCATACTGGGCTCATCAAGCACGTAGATCAGTGAATCTAAACCCGCATCCAAATGAGTCATCAACGAGAGTCTCTGTAGTTCTCCTCCGCTCAAGCTGGGCAACCTACGATTCAAATGCAAATAGGGTAATCCCACATCAATCATCTGCTGTAAACCATTGATTATTTCGTTTAATAAAGCCTTACCTTGAGGAGACTGGATATTTTTCTCTTTTATTCGCTCAATGAATATGAATAAATCATCAATAGGCATCATTGCTAATTCCCCTATATGCTTCTCATTGATCTTCGTTTCTCTCGCTTGTTCATTTATTCGATATCCATGACATTCTTCACATACCTTTTTAGACATATAATTACTGGAGATTTTTTTTCTCCGATAGCTGCTTTTGGATTCCTTGAGTGCTCGTTCCATATGAGGTATGACTCCCTCGTATTCTCGCTCTAGTTCACCAGAAAATCGTTTAGACTCCCATTTAAAGGATAACTTCTTCCCACTTCCATACAAGAAAACTTCTTTTACCTCATCGGGTAAATCTTTGTACGCTGAAGCGGGATTAAAATCATAAAAACGATGCAATTGTTCCACAAAACGTAATTGATCGGCAAAACAGCCCGATCCATCCTCTGTTATTTCAACCAATGTTTTCTCTTTATCCGGAACTACCAAATCTTCAGTGAAATAACGGGTGTAACCCCGCCCCTTACAATTCAAACACATCCCGCTTGGTTCATTAAAGGAAAAATGTTTTATTTGTAATCGATCAACGGACATTCCGCATATCTCGCATTCAAGATTTTTTCCTACTGGTTCTTTACAGATAGGACAGAGTAATTCTGCCTCTGCTGCGTAGAGCATTCTCAAAAAATTATATAATTTTGTCCTTGTTCCTACAGTTGATCGGGGATTTACTGCTCTCAAGGTTCGCTGCTCGACCGCAACGGTAGGACTCAGGCCCTCAATTAGGTCAAATGGTTTCTCGTCTTCGAATTTAGGAGGAAATCCAATGGAATGCAAATACCTGCTCCTTCCCTCTTCAAAAATAATATCAAATGCCAAGCTTGATTTTCCGGAACCAGACAGACCAGTTACCAAAATTAATCGATTTTTAAGTATATCAACATCAATATCTTTTAAATTATGAATTCTGGCTCCTCTTATTTTTATTTTATCCATTTTATAGTTACTCCTTCTTAGATTTTTTGTAAGACATAAAACGCAGTATCGAATTCCTTAGGATTCGGTTTAACCATACTGATTTCCCTTCGATATCTGCGGATTTGCCTATTCTTTATTAATTTTGGATCTTCAACCAATAATCCATTGATTTCTTTCTCGAGGGGTTTGTAAAATTCATTCCACCAAACTCTTTCAGGTAATTTTAACTTTTTATATTCTTTATAGCCAAATTTAGCAATATCACGCAAATATGGTGAGATTTTCTTTAGCGATTCATTTAATACAAGATATCCCATCTTTTTTAATATTCTCTGAGATGCCTTAAAACTTTTCTCAAATCCTATGATATGAAACACTCCTTCTGCCCAGATTATATCAAAAGAATTCTTATCAAATTTGTTCTTTAAAAAGGATGCGTTCAATGTTTTTATCTGATTACTCAATTTTTTCTTCTTAATTTTTTGGTTTAATATTTGTAGATCTTTTTTGTTGATATCCATTGCGATAATCTTTCCACCGCTTAAATGTGCTAACTCTATGGTTGGAGTACCTGTACCGCATCCGACATCCAGAATTCTTGGTTTCTTGATGATTGGAATTAATTGAAATGCTTCCGTTGTATATTTAAGAAATCCTTCACGGAAAATATCCACATCAATAACATCATTATCTGTTTCATTCATTTAAGGTGCCTTTTTTGTAGTTTTTAGGATTAATTTTTTTTCCACAATTTTTACATGTATATTCATAAAAACAAATAGTTCCTCCACATTTATCACATGACCATTTCCCTCTTTGTTTATCAATCCATTTGGAAATTCCCATATTATTCAACTCATTTATATTTTCAGGAATCTCATGTCTATAATAAAATCGGAGATCAGTAGGGTGTGAATCGATTAATTTTTGTGAAATCTTTTTACATGGGAATTCTGAGCACTTTCCACAATACAATACCTCTTTCTCATTAACACAACACTTCCTTATTTTACAGCTCCATTTTGAAGTGCGTTTTTGATTGTGATCTTCACTTCTGCACCCCAAACATGTTCCTCTATGATAAGAAGGACATGCCCCGCAAAAAAGCCCGCAATATGAAAACAGCTCCATAGAATTGTTTTGTTTCTTAATTATTTTCACCCTTCTCTAAATTTGGGTCGTGTTTTAGATTACAATCAAAACATTCAAAATCGTGCACGCAAATTTCTCCGCCGCATTCTGGACACTTGTATAATTCTTCTTGTTCTAGTATCCAATTTTCTAGCCCAATTTCTTTCATTCGGCTTAGATTCCCAATTAAACTAACGTGATATCTCTTTTTATATCCATCATCTAATTTTTCTAATGCTGCGCAAGGTATCTCATCACATTCAAAACAAAAATCTATTTTCTTCCCTAGTCTACCGCATTTCTTTCTCAAGAACGCGCAATTCTTATTTTGAATCCAGCAACCATTACAACCTCGCTTATATCCCTTTTCCTCAAATAAATCTTTTTTTTGAAGTAAATAAGCCCTACATGCACCACACCACAATCCACATCGGGCAACTAATTTTGTTTTATCCATTTTCCAGCCTTATTTTATTTGTTGTTTTATTTTATTTCTGATTGATTTTCTTCCATATTTTCTATAAACGCCTTTTTTCCATTCATTTCTCATTATATGTGTTAGATTTTTATGTGACGCAATTTTGAGAATAGCTTTTCTTCTGTAATGTAAATAGCTTGAATGAGTTCTGATAATTCCGTAAGATTGACATTATCCAAACATTCATCTTTATGAGTCATTACTGAATCCTTTAAGATGCGTCCAAAAAGAGTCCAATGATGAGCAGAATCCAAAAGTAAGGGCAAGCTCTCTTCAAGAATCTCAATCTCAGAGGCATTCCAAGCCATTTTTCCTTCTTTAACAATTGGATCATTTAAAATACCCTCCAAGAATTCTGTATATAAATTTCTAAATAGAGCTCCGCCAGTCCCCCACTCTTCAATATAGCCATGGAGCAATTCAAATGTAAGCCTGGCGAAACATATCTCCTTATCGTTGGAGGGGTTCTTTACGGTATCTTTAAGCTTTTCTTTCCATTCAAGGATATTGGTAGCGAAATTTTTTAAGCCCTGTAGCCCATTATTATTCATAGAGGGTCTGAGCATATGATCCACTACTTTTTTAATCGCTAATTTTAATCCCGCATTAATGGGGGGATGTTTTCCATCGGGCCGTACGTTCATAGAATATTGTGTATTTTTTGGATGCATAAACGAAGGACCATGTTCTGAAACCCTTGCTTCTTTAAGTTCTTCAATTCTAACTTCCTGAAAACCTTCCAAATCAGATTCTCCCACGAGCGCAATACCATTCGTTTCGTCATATCCTCCGAGCGTAATGAAATGTCCTCCAAAATGGAATTCATCCTCACCCGGGTTCATATACTCAAGGTATCCCAGATCGACCTGAAGCATTAAGGGTTTCTCTTGTTGGATCAGCTTTTTACTCTCTTGCCATGCCTTATCCGCGCTTGTGAATGATTGCTTGCGTAATTGGATTCCTAGTAGTCGACATGCAAGGGATTTAGGATTTATAGTATCTTGTTTTCCTCCAACAAACATAGGTAGTTCCGCCAGATTTCCTCCTGTAAATGTTTCTGAATAATCGAAGAATCCAAAACCCATTGTTCCATCCAATCCGAATGCTCTCGCCTCTGACATGGGAAACCCGTAGAATTCGAACATATCTCGCATCGAGGAGGATTCGCAATGAACTCCGATTTTATGGGAGAACCCTTGTACAAATTTCTTTTCACTCACTTTTCTTTTTCCTCTTGGTTTATGTAATCTTTGGGAACCGCATTACCTTTTCCCTTCTTTATTTGTTCTAATACCCATTCTAAGAACTTAATATCCGTCTTGAGTATCTCAATTGGATGGATAAATAGACCAGTAACATTTAATGGCATATGAGAATTTTCCTCGAGCATATGTTTTAATTCGGTAATATGGATTTTCATATTTTTTATAGAATAGTTAAGCGCCTCAATTTGCTTTTCTCTAGTAAGCAGCGGAAGCATCGAAAAAGCAACATAGAAATCTTCGTCGTTTCTGCCATGAAAATTTTTCAAAACATTATATAAATGCTTTTTTAGAGTCTTTAGACCTTTCTCTGTTATTTGATATACCTTTATAACTCGATTGTCAACCTCTTCGATCCACCTGTCTGCATAGCCTTCTTTTCTTAAACTCTTTATAACTCTGTATACAGAAGATTTTCCGATGGAAGTCCAATCTCTCATCCCTCTTTCCTCTATTTTTTCATTTAGTTGATAGGCGTGAGAAGGCTCCTCTGCTATTAATCCTAATACGATAAATTCTGAATGATTCAGTTGATATTCAGCGTCTGTCGATGACATTGTAGATTTAGAATTATTATTCAATATTCCCACTTAGGAATGTTCTCATATGAGAATATATAAAATTCATTCATATTTAAGTTTATTCATATTTATTTTGTTTCAGCAATAGGAAAGGAATCATAATTACAGAGTCAAACTAAATACTAGAGAAGTAATATTTAAATAATTCACTCTGATTATTAATTACGCCAATTTTCTTGATATTATTTAATTTTCAATTTGGTGGAAAAAACAATGGAGAAAGAAACAAAAAAAGAAGTAGGGTTGCTTATAATCTTTATTGGGGGCATTTTTGGATTATTTCTAATGTTTTTAACTTCGAGGGCGGGAGTTTTTATTATTGGCTTTGGAATACTCGTAGTATGTACCTTACCGGGATTGCTCCTAGTCTATCAAACCTTGGATACTAAAAATCAAGGGTATTTATTATTAACCTTAGGAGGTCTCTTATTTACTATTACAATTATTATTACTACCTTATCGATACTCAATTTATTTGGATCTGAACCTATAACAATCACTATTTTTTCACTCCAGACCATCTTATTTTTCACATTTACATTTTTTATTCCCGGAATCGTAAAAGTAGTAAAAGAAATTAGCATAAGTGAAGGTTACACTTATTTATTGGCCTTTGGAGCAACTCTCATATTTTTCTTATTTATCTATTCAATCATAATCGGAGCAACATGCCCATCATCATTAACTTTTGCAACTTGTTATAGTGAATATTTTGGATTGGGCTTAATGCTCTCAGCTCTAGGGGCTGTAGTTGCGGCTTGTCTTGGTTGGGCTGAAAATCAATAATAAATCTTATTCTAATGTTCCTTTTTTTACCAAAAAAATTTGATTCGAGTAGTTTTAAAAATTAGAGATGTTAATTTTCATGACTAAAATGTGAGCTATTTAAACGATAAAACTATTACTAATATGATTTAATATGATTAATGAAGTGGTAGGAAGATTATTTGAGGAAATGAGCGAGTTGACCTTCGAAGTTTGTAAGAATTACTTCAGAGGTAAATCGAATAAGCTATTAATTGCACATGAAATTGCTGATGTATGGCAGGCAATTGAAAATCTCGTAGAATATTTAGATATTGAAGAGGAAGTTAGGTTGGCAAAAAAAGAACTGAAAGAACACCGTAACCTCAAAAATATGGCAGAAAATTCAAGAATGAATCACCCTAATGGGAAGTAAATCTATTTCAGAAACATTTCTTGATTTTCTCCATATTTTTATAATATGATATTTATGGATGATTCGAACTATTCGATTTAAGTCTATATTTGTTATCCTCTGCGTGATATGGGCGTTAGATTTATTTATAACCTTTACAATTCTTTAAGTAAAGAATATTGTGCACAATAAATTGAAATATTTCTATTGGGTATAAACAGATGCCAAAATTTCTCAGTAAACCGAATTCTAATTCAATGCCCGGGGAAAGATCGTTTTTTTATCGAATTGAGAACTATTTTGCTAAGGAAAGTGATGTGTATGTCTATTTTGAACCCGATATAAACACCTTAAGACCAGATTTTTTAATTCTTTCACCTAAGTTTGGCATTATTATTGTGGAGGTGAAGGATTATTTTCACAAAACTTTAAAGATCATTTCAAAATCAGGCTCATGGGAAATCATAAAAGACGGGCAAAATAAGTTGGTATCAAATCCTTTTGACCAAATATATCAATATTGGAGAGCAGTCAAAAGTATAATAGATCGTACCAATTTTCCCGAGGATGTTAATATTCCCATCATTCGTATCGTTGCCTTTAGCCAAATTTCTAATGAGAGAGAGACTGCAAAAAAAATCAAGCATTTTTTGCCAAAATACATATTTCTATGTTTTAAAGAAGTTGTCAGTAGAAATGACAATTTCCACAGATTTCTGAATGACCTTATTCCGTGTGGATACAGGTTGGATCCAAAATATTTTAAAATCCTTCGTGCAAATATCATACCCACTTGTCGATTACCCGCTATTGGACAAGGAGATTTGAAGAGATTTTTAAAACCAGAGGATAAAATAAAACTATTAGATGATGAGCAAGAGGAATTGGCACGCGAATTGGGAGAGGGACATCGATTAATATTTGGCGTTGCGGGAAGTGGAAAAACTATCTTATTAATTGCACGTGCCCGATATTTGGCAATACAACATCCAGAATGGAAAATTCTTATTCTCTGTTATAATAGATTACTAAAAAATCTTTTATTTCATTTATTAAATCCCCAAGATTTTGAAGCTGATATTACAATTACTACTTATCATTCGTGGGCTCGCCATTATTTATTAAGTGAAAATGACCACTTCTCAAGACTGTATGAGGAAGGAGAAGAAAATGCAAAAAAGAGAGGAAAGATGTCGATTTTTTTTCAAGAGTTCGTTCCTAATCTCCTCATAGATAAATTGAAAGCAGAAAGCGAGAAAAAAGTACTTTATGACGCAATTTTAATAGATGAAGCTCAAGATTTTGAAGAAGATTGGTTTCGCTCCGTCATCCCTCTTTTAAATTCTGAGACTAACTCCCTCCTAATCACATGCGATGGACTACAAGGCATTTATGCCAGAAAACGATTCACATGGTCAAGTGTCGGAATCCAAGCACGAGGTCGCGTGAAACGGTTTGAAAAATCATATCGCACACCAATCGAGATCGGAATGGTCGCTCAAAAAGTTCTCCCTGAAAGCCTTACCAATCTTATTGGTCAGTTTGATGAATTTATCCCTACTAAGGAATTTATTGGAAAACGTGGAATCGTAGAAATCATACTAAGCAATTCACGGCAAGATGAATATATGAAATTAACAGAAAAAATTGATCGAATGCTGAAACAGAATGCGAAAATATTAATTTTGTTTAAAAAAAATCTCATAAAACGAGGTTTTGAACACCCGCTTTTTGAATTTTTAACAAATTTTGGTATAGAATGGAAAGATTTAGAAAAATATAATTATGAGACTCCCGGAGTTTTGATCGGAACTCTTCACGGCACAAAAGGATTAGAATTTGATACAATAATCATTCCCGAACTGGACACATATACTTCTGATAAGGAGAGACAATTACTTTATGTGGGTGTGACACGTTCAAAGGAAAGATTGATATTAAGCGGGAATGAGTCTAATGGAGGCAGTAAATTTATCGAAATTATTAAACCACTTCAAACATAATTCGCAATATAACATATTGGGCAAAGATGAGAACCTATAATAACAAATTTATTGGTTGGTTTAATTATATTTGTATTCAATAATTCTTGGGAGAGATCGTTGTTTTCGGAATAATTTTTAAAGATGAATTCATTACGATTTAAATGAATATCATCCTCCATAATCGAGAGTTCTGCCATTGGATATCCATTATTATCTTTCAAATACACAGCTAATTGACCATTAGGATAATTATTTAACGTCAAAATATGCTCTCGGCCATTATTCAATATATTTTTCATTAACATCATTGTAATCTACTTTTATTAAACCATTCACGCAAATTTAAATTTGAGAGGGTGCCAATTTTTGGCTAAACTGGTTAGAAATTATAATTATTTAAATAAAAAAATATAAATGAGAAAAAAAAAGAAGAGATTATTCTTATTTGTATAGTTCTTGTTTCTTGGAAATTACATATGCTATTGAAATAAATATTGAGCCAATTATAAATATTCCAAGTGGAAAACCGGGGATTTTATTCTCACCAGGCTTAACATTGATAGAGATCGTCTGAGATGCTGATCGACCTGATTTGTCATAAGTAGTAACATTTATACTATGAGTTCCTGCTGTTAATCCTGAGATGGTGGTACTGTTAATATTTCCATCAACAGTTTTTATGAGTTTACTATCACTGTATATTTCGGTATGATCTATCCCACTCTCGCCATCGAGTGCTTCCCAAGTAATTGTAAATGTATTTTCTACGGTTTGATTTACTAATGGACTGGTCACATTCACACTTGGATCAATCAAATCAACAAAAATTGAAATTTCTAATATTCCAGGATTCATTAGTGAATCGGTGCAAGTGATATTAAATAAGTTGAGTCCCGCTATCATTCCATTTATGGTAAAGTTTTTTGTTGTTCCCGTATAGATGGATTGTCCCGTTCGATTAAATATACAAAAAGGATTTAAAGAATTATATTCATCAACAGCGTCCCAAGAGATAAATACTGAAATGGTCGGTGAGTAATGATTGATGGTTGGAGTTAATAGACTAATATCTGGACCAGTAGTATCAATCTTTAGAGTGAAATGATCACCTCTTTTCCCAATATTTCCGAGATCATCTTTCGCAACAACATGGAGATACCAGATACCGTCATCAAGATTGGAGAATGAGGTACCATTTATTTTTGTGTATATACCCGTAGTAGCTGTGGGTATCGTGTTCGGATTCTGATCTAATATATAATAAGATCCGTCCAATCCGTTTAAATCAGCATAGCACGTCCAATTAAATCTCACTAAAGACTTCACTGTGCTCCATTGATCTTCTGTATGTGTACTTGAAGTTATAGTTGGTTTTGGGACAGAGCAATCATAATGAATAGTTGCGAAAGGGTCTCCTAATATGCACATCCCATAAACCCACGATTGGTTATTAATATCATCCAAATTTGGATTTGATTCAAGCCAATCGATTAATGCTCGGCCGATTGTATTATTTTCCGCTAGACTATCATAGAAATAAGCTCCATTAATCATCCCTCCCGATTTAGTC
Organism: Promethearchaeota archaeon; assembly: GCA_008080735.1. Lineage (GTDB taxonomy): Archaea > Asgardarchaeota > Lokiarchaeia > Sigyniarchaeales > SOKP01 > TEKIR-8. The sequence goes on along the minus strand of SHMW01000007.1, from coordinate 4,611 downwards.
GATCCAATCACGGCTTGAGTATATGTTCCAGAAAATAAATAGGTAGCTCCCATGCAATCAGAAGTATTATAATCAGCTCCCCAACAACAATATAAATTATAGAAAGCAAATCCTCCACCTTTATTATGAATTTCTGCAGCAGTGATATTACCTTCTGATCCCGCATATCCAGAACCAAAATAGTGTTTTCCCCCACTTGATGATGAGGAAGTATGAACAGCTAGATGAGCAAATTCATAACTACTATTTCCCAACCGATTTAGCCAATCAGACTTATTAGTCCAAGTTGTTGGAGTATGAATATCATCATGATTGGGATAAGCATTATTTAACCAAGCAGGCCAATCATTCCACGTTCCATTTGCATCTCCTTGCCAGTCGTCATCTATATACATTAATGCTTTATGTTCAATATTCAAATTACCTTTGCGATAGTTATGAAATCGATTAATTAAACTTGAGATGTCAGAACTCTGTCCCGTTCCTAAGGTTCTATTAGAGGCATCAATCCTGCCGATATATATTTCTGGATGCACGTCAGCCCCAGATGATGCATTATGAACATCATATATTCCATCGCTATTAGTGTCAATCCAATTCCCGTCAAGGTCCATAAAAAACATATCGCATTCGAATATTTCGTTATACCCTATAGCGGGGTCTTTAAACCAAACATAAGGTAATTTCCCAATGAATACTGCCCCGACCAAACCGTTATTTTCATAATATCCCTTAAGCAAGTTTTTTAAAGATTTAGCATCGGTTATATTGCTTGAATATTTCAAAACATTATATCCAGTAGCTTTTAAATCATTTTCATAATTAGTAACTGCAGTGGAAACTCCAGATAAACCCATTTGGACTATGATAGCAATAGTTTCATTACTAGGATAGGAATCCGAAATATAGCTTAGCTTAGGTGAGTAAATCTCCTCAATTAGATATCTATTCTCTCCATCTTGCTTAAAATTATCGTAGGTCGGAATATATCCCACAATGCTCAAGAAGAGAGGTAGAATCAATCCAAAAAATATCAAACTAAATCCAAATAACTTAAATTTGCTTACTTTCATTTTTCACGCATGTTATTAGATATTACTTTTTTGTAAATTATACAAAAGAGTAATAAAATAAAACGAGAAAGCATATCTATAGTTTTGGTTTATATAGATCTATATATACCTATTTAGAATTCACAATCACGCAGGAAGAGAGAAATAGAACGTTGTCCCCTTTCCTAATTGACTCCTAACTCCGATCTCTCCATCATGTTTTTCAATAATCTTTTTACATATCGCAAGACCGAGACCGGTGCTTTTCCCTCCATTCGTAGTTTTTACGCTTGTTGTCTGATATTCCTTAAATAATTTGGGTAAATCATCTTCGGGAATACCTGGACCAAAATCAGTAATTTCTGTCATTACACCTTTTGTATATCCTTTCTTAATATTAATTATTATTTGAGCGCCATCGGCAGAAAATTTTATGGCATTATCAATGAGATTGTTTATCACTTGCCTAATGCGATTCCTATCGAATATTAATCGTGGATAATAATCATCTTCCCTTTCAAGGTTAATATTAATAAATCTGTCTTTTGCTGTGATCCTATTTAATTCAAGAACTTCATTTACAAATTCTATGTAATCTTGCTCAGTTTTGTTAAGTATTAGTTTTCCAGCTTCTATTTTTGAAATATCCAACAAATTATTAACTAAATCTAACATATAATTACTTGAATTCTGGATCATCTCTATGAGTGTTATATTTTCCTCATTTCCTTTTTCATTTTCCTCATTTCGTAAAAAGGAGGAGGCCATCGAGATAATAGAAATAGGATTTTTTAAATCATGAGCCGCTATTCCCAAAAATTCATTTTTAATATTATCTAATTCTTTTAATTTTTCTTTTGCTTCTTCTAATTCAGTAATATCATTGATCATAATAAGAACATAATCATTTTTCTTAAAATTGAAATAATTTGCAATTGTGTAAAAATATTTTAAATGAACTTGATTATCGATTAAAAACTCTCGTTTTATAACCATCTTCTGAACGTCATTTTTATTCTCAAACAATTCTGAGATTGCTTTTCGGAGCTTACATTGGTTGCAATGATAGGTTTTCCCACAGTCCGTTTCCTCCTTTACGGGGAAGATGCACCCTATTGCATTTCCACATAGTTCATTATAAGCCTCTTCCTCTGATTTATGAAATAATTTTGTAAATGATCGATTAATATTTTGAATGCGTACTGCTTTATCAACCAAAAATACCGCAGCTTCCATATTGTCAAATAAAATCGAAAGAAATTCATTCGATTTAATTTCTCTTCTTAAACTTTTTGACATAATACATCCCCAATCTGAGATTTAACGTAAAAAAATAATATATCAATTTCCTAATTTACTTAAAAACACATTCTTTTACAAATATGTCTTACAATTGGAATGAGGATTGAGTATTTTTAACTTTTATGTAATGAAAATATAAATTCTCATAATTATAATGAAACTTTATTTCTAATGAGAAAAATATTCTCGGATCAGCTTATCGGCTTGTTGAAATTTAGTGATTTCCCCTGAAAAATGAGCCAATTCGTCTTGATTGAAATCATTTTCGAAGTTAATTTCAAACAAATCTAAGCGATATCGAAATTCCGGAGAATCACCTTCCGTTATAAGAATTGAAGTGGTATAAAGACCATGACTAAAAAACAGCTTCTTATCCTCATGTTCAATCTCTCGTATATGACCCTTTTCTGCTAATATTTCTGAGAGAAGCATATCAACTCCTCCCATCGCACTTCCCGTTAAGTCGGAATCAAACTTTTTTTGTACATCATCAGTTTTAAAACTATATTGATATAATAAAGAAGAGCTTTCGCTGTGAATGACAAATAAATTGTCCATTTTTCTCATCCAATCCAATTCAGATAAATTTGGGAGAAGTCGCCAACCATGAACCATAAAAAGGGACCCCAAGATAACAGTGGCATAACGAATATACATAAACCATTCCCCCCATAACATCCAAAAGCTTGAAAAAGCATTAGACAAACCTGTAATAGTTAATCCCGCATAAAACCAGCGACCAGGATTCTCTCGCTTCACCACTTCAAGATTTCGAAACTTTTTGATAATCTTATCAGTGGCAATAATGAATGGAATTAATACAATTGAGAACGTAATAAAGGGGTCATACAATCCAGCAAATCCTAGGAGTATAAAAATAATAAATCCACCTAAAGAAATAAGAGTGAGAAGATAGGAATTTTTATTGCTGTTTTTACCCCCTTTTGTATGTAAATTATCATCTAATTCAGAGAGAAAGATGTATCCCACCATTCCTCCTATATAGATTATCATAATGGACATAATAGTATCTTGAAAGAAACTTTCTAATTCAGGATAAATGAGCGGAAGACCCATAAAATATACGAAGATACCATAAGTTATCATATAAATCGCAAGACCGGTCGTGGTAGAAATCACTTTACCTTCTCGAATCTTCATCACAATCTGTATTACTAAATAAGCAACAAAGAAAATGGCAAAATAATGAAGGAGCAAAAGAATATCTCTCTGAATATTAAGTTCAAACAACATATTTTTCCTCTCAAATACTATATTAATCAAAATACAGATATTTTTTAAATCTTTCTTAGAATAATCTCAAGTGATATGGCAACGTTCCGATAAGATATATATATCTATATAGCAAACACATTTACATAGCATCGTATTAATATTTCTAGATGCAATATTTTTCATATAAAACGAAAAAATAAGGTAATTTTTAAAAATGATAAACTGGATAATTGGAGGATTCATAATCCTATGGCTTTTTGTTAGTCGTATAATAAATAAGCGGAAGGTACCAGAGTATCCATTGGGTTTGCCGCGAGGAAGCGTGAGGGCTTTAACAACTATTCTTGTTGTTTCCTTTCCCTTTTACTTTTTGTTTGAAGGAAAACCTATCCCCGGGTTAATAATTAATGCGATTTTTATCTTAGTTGCATTCTATTTTGAAGCAAGAAAGAGTCCGAAAGAAAAAATGGATAAAATAATCAGTGAAATAAAAATGACGGGTGAATTAGAACACATTGAAACCGACAAACAAATTTATCCTCTCTATTTGCCCAAATATTCGGTTAGAATAAGCTTGTTTACTATATTGATTCTTATTTTGGTGATTAATTATTTCGGACCAAATGTCGCCTTTTCGTACACAAATACGATCTTAGATATCGTAATTATAATCGTTCTTTACATTATTGGTACTTTCTTTAGAACCATTAAAAACAGAAGAGAAGAGAAGAAAATTAAGCAAAAGATTAAGAATTTAAAGAATTATCAGCATTTATCTGATGTAGAAATCATTGAGCAGCTTATGAAAAATGAAACAAAGAAGTGGAAATTAACTGGAAAAGGAATATTCTCTATACTTATGTTTACGGCAATTGCTATATCCTTAATAATGTATCAAATTAGTTTTGATATCCCAATTTATACCTTTTCACTGAGAGAATCATTATTGCTCCTAGTCAATGTTTATTATGGCTTCCGAGATTAAAAATAGATATAAAAATGAATAAAAAAATATTATAAT
>SHMW01000006.1 GCA_008080735.1 Promethearchaeota archaeon | reverse complement strand
AATCCTCTCAGCATATTCTTTTAATTATTAAGCTAAAATAAATAAATTTAAAACTTTTTTAATTTTTAATATATATATATATGATCGGTCAACTTATCCTATACTATTAACTTCAAAAGAGAATCTTTAATGAAATAAACGATAAAAAAATGAAAATTAGAAATGGAAATTTAAGAGATAATTTAGGTTCAATAGGAATGGACGAGAATATTCTAACGAAACAAGAAAAACGCGAAGATGAGAATCATGTTCATTCAATATGGTTAGAAAAATATTCATTTAGAGTTGCTTTACTAAGTATGTTCATCGCAGTTAGTGTTGTATTAGCATATGCGTTAGCGTCAATCCCAAATATTGAACTTTTCACTCTTTCAATCTTTTTAGGAGGATTTATAATGGGAAAGAAAGAAGGATTAGTGATTGGTTCATTAAGTGCCGTGATTTTTGTATTTTTCAATCCATGGGGAGTATCTCCACTTCCTTTGATGATGTACCAATTATTACATTATGCTCTTACAGGATTAGCAGGAGCATTGACCCATGATTTTTTAAAAGAGAAGTCCTATTTTAGACCAGAAAACGATTTATACAAATTGCCAATGATGAGTTTATTTGGATTCATCGGATTAATTATTACTCTCTCTTTTGATGTAATTACATCTTTGATTGGTGTCATCATTGCATATGGAACATTGGATGCGTTTTTCTTGTATATCCTTAGCGGAATTGTTTTTACTATTATCCATGAGGTTGGAAATACGCTTGGTTTTATATTTATCTTGCCGAGTTTGATTCAGCTTGTGTATAAAATACTATATTAACGACTCTTCCACGATATAGCTCTAATATTTAGATGAGTTAATTAAATTCTAAAAATAGCCTTATTGAATTAAGCTAATGGAAGTTATTAATAACGATATTGAAAAATAGAAATGAATTATTGGTGATCTTCGGGAAAGAGAAAATTTACTTGGCCGCCAGCCTGTTCGATCTTCTCGATTGCTCCTTTTGAAGCCTTTTTAACAGTAATATTTACTTTTTTATTAATCTCTCCCTTACCGAGTACCTTCTGGATATTTATCTTATCTAAATTAATCGTATAAGTATCTCCAGACTTGGTGGCTTTTTCTTGCTGTACTAATTTTTCGAGAGTTAAATCGAGATCCTTCACATTTATCGTATTTACCTTCGACAATCGCACCATATCTTGGGGTCGCTTGAATCCGTGTTTTCCCACTTTCCAATCAGGATCAGGAAATCCGAGTTCTTTTTGTTTGAGATAATAACTTTTCTTACTTTTTTTCCATTGGGTAGTTTTACCTCTCCCAGCACGTTGTCCGGTTTTTCGATGCTGACCAACACGACCATACCCAAAAGTACGTTTTCCTCTTTGTTTTTTAGTCTTCTTTTTATGCTTTCTTGTCATTAACTCTCACTCTCTAAATCATTTTATGAATAAGTTGATTGATATAATCTCCCACATATCCTAAGGTTCCGCCTTCATTGAACGCTTTTTTAATTGAGCCACGATGCCCTTTGATAGGTGGGTGCAACCTAAATACCGGTTTAACTTTATACAAATACTCTGAACTGTACTTAATCTTTCCTTGATGTAAATCTTTTGCGAATTCCTTTATCGTTTTATAGTCTGTTAGGAATTGAATATGTTCATCGTTGAGTGGTTTGTCTCCTTCTAATCTGCCTCGAACTCGTAATAGTCGTACCAAAGTTTTTTCATCAATTTCACCAAATGCGATAAAGTCTTTAACTTTTTTCAGCATCCCTAACATACTTTTGGTGCCCCATATTAAAACACCATGATTCACTTTGTGCAATCGAAGCATCTTCAGCGTATCTTCTGTTTTTGTGCTCATTCCGGGACTTCCTCTTATCCGGACTGCAAAGAATAGTTTCGGTTCAATCTCAACTTGTTTTAATTTTAATTTCTTTTTGCTCATTTTTGCCATAACCATATCCACCACTCATTTAAATATTAAAGGCATATTTATGTGCGTTTTTTAAGGCATTAATTGTTGCCTTGACCAGATTCTCACTGGTTCTCGTATCTCCAAAAGTTTTACTCCAAATATCTTCGATACCCGCTAAACGTAATACTTGTTTAACGGTATCTGCGCAGGCAAGACCTACTCCTTGGGGTGCCGGAATTAATTGTATCTTGACAGATCCCGTCTTTCCCTCGATTCTAAATGGTATGGTGTGCGTACCTCCGCAACCACATTCTCTACTTCCACATCCTCGTAATACAGGAAAGACATTCAGTTTCGCTTTCCCGATTGCTTTTCGGATCGCAGGTCCAACTTCTTTACTCTTTGCAGAAGCAACACCTAAAAATCCTTCAGCACCAACAATCACGACGGCTTTAAATCGGGATTTTTGCCCGCTCTGGGTCATTTGCTGAACCATCCGAATAGTGATTACGTCTTCTTGCAATTGTGGAAGTAATTCGTCTATTATTTCTTGTTCTTTTACGACGAGATTTTGTTGGAAGATCTTATCTAATGTGATTAATCCTTGTTGCACGAGTTCTCCTAATTTAGTTCTTGGAACCCATGGCTCCTCGTCATCTCTTCTTCTCGGCACACTTATTCACCTTAAACATTGCTCTCGATTTTATTTCGAGTATTTTCTACTACTTTAGTAAATTTTTCTGGTTTTATTTTAGATTGTAAATATCCAGAAAAGACTTGTTCATACGCTTCTGGATCTTCTTTTTTTAATAATTGAGCATAATCTTCTATATGGGAGCCGTTAATTCGTTCCTCTAGGCTCCCTGTGAAAAATTCTTCACGATGTGGAATCTCAATCTCCGCATCAAGGATCCCCCTAAATGCAGCAAGAACTCGATTTCGATGATAAAATAATCCTAAATCGAGAATCGCCTCTTCGATTCCCTCCTTTTTTGCCCGTAATCCAGCGAGATATCCAGTTAAATATGCTGCGGGAATGTTGCCTGTATTTGCTTCCCAATCAAAATTCTTAGGTAATTCTTTGGAATGAGCAGAGGCTAGTATTTCATCTCCACCACGTTTCGATTTTATGATCTGAACAGTGATGTGATTTTCAGAGGCGCGGATAATCGCACGTAATTTTCTAGATTTGATTAATCTTAGGCGCCTGTGATAGTTAGTCTTTCCCTCAGCTCTCCTTCTTAATGGTCTTCGATATCGTGGTCCTTTTGCCATTAGCGTCCTCTCCTTATTAAATCATTTTCTTTTATATATCGATTCAAATGCGCGACGGAATCAAACATTCCACCCTTCGCATTTTTATATAGTTTGCGATAAGTAGATTTTGTTATTAATTTTCGATCTCGTAATTTCTTAAGTTCCCGTCTTATAGGCCTGATTTTTTTAATCCATGCTTGTTTTTTCGGGGTACGTGCTCCTTTTTTACCTTTTCGCTTACCTAAACCTCGAGCTCTGCCCTTCTTCTTCCTTTTTTGTCTAACTTTTTTCCGGTAATTTGAAATACCTTTTTCGTATTTCTTTTTAATTACACCCTCATTAATTAAATTACGTATATCCTCACGGGTAATCGCCATCTTAATCTCGTCAATTAAATAGGGATCAAGATAGACACGATTTTCTCCGCAGCCTAAAATTTCTGCGGCCATACGCTTTTGAGCATCAAGATTCATAGCTATTCACTTTGTTTCTATTTTAATTTTATAATGCTATTAATAATCAAAATCTTCTAATTCTTCTAATTCGTCCTCATCCAATAAATCTTCATCTGCTAATTCGGGCACGCTGGTCTCTAACATTTTTTCCAGCTCTTCTAATTCTCTCTGAGAAATACCCAGATTCAAGATCTTAAATCCTCTCTTTTGGGCATAATCAATCAAAGGAATGCGTTTCCGAGCCCCTAATCTGCTGGAAATTTTTAAGGCATGTTTTTTGGGGTTTAACCCCTCTAAATCATCCTTAGTAATTATTCTTACTTCCTCATATCCAGATGGGTGCAATCCACGAATTTTTTTTGGTGTTCGATAGCCAACATTCGGAGATTTTACCCCAGATTTCGTTTTCTTTCGTGTTTGGGAATCAATCCCTCTCGCTTTTCTCCACGAATCTTTCACTCGTTTATAACGCCATGATTCGACTCGTTTAAAATCAGGACGCTTTTTCTTCATTTTTTTCCGTAGTTCTATGAGACTTTCTTTTTTGCGTGTCATTTTTCGTCAACCTAATTAGCATAAATAATATTAATTATTTGATTTGCCATAAAATTTCGTCCCCGTGCAAAATCTTATATAAATATACCCCATCTTGAAACACACGAGGATCTTTCTTCTTTATACGACAGATTTTTTTTAGATCTGCCGCTGTTTGTCCCAATATCTCTTTATCAGGACCAGATAAAAATACATCATCATCTTTTACATCCACACTTACTTTCGAGGGATTATATTTTATCACTCTCGGTGCACGTTCTCCAAGAAAATTTACCACATGTAGCTCCTTCTTCCTCGGCTTTGCTTCCACGTTAAATGGGAAGTGGCTGTAGCATACTTTGGACACATACGAATAATTGGTTCGCACACCTTCAATTAAATTCTTCACAATATTAATTATGGTATTTGCCAGTGCGACAGTTGAGCCGCGTGGGAAATTCGCAGTAAAGACAAGTTTATTATCTTCTTTTGCCACATGAATTCCCCGAATATGTGAGAAATCTTTGGTAATAGGTCCTCCGTTGGGGCCTTTTACTCTAATATGATGATCTCCCGTTAAGTCTACCTCGACATCTTCGGGAATCTCGAGTTCTTCTCGAAAAAATGCTTGTTTTACCATTTTATTCACCTCTAGTTGTTAATATACATACGCGAGCGTGATGCCTCCGATTCCTTTCTCATCGGCTTCACTCATCGTCATAATACCTTCATTAGTTGTTAGGATGATAATTCCAAGTCCAGGAGCCGGTAAAAGACGTCGCTCTAGTTCCTCATATTGTTCAAACTTGTAATTTAATCGTAACAATGCTTCACATTGGTTTATCCTTCCCAATAATGCGACCTTGAATTTTCCTTGACGTCCATCATCATAGCGCTCAAATTCGCCAATATAGGCGTGCTGTTGAAAGATCCGAAGTACGCGTTGGATCAACTTAGACGCAGGGCTCACAATAACTTCTTTTTGACGTGCTCTTTCTGCGTTTTTAATCACATTAAGGGCGTCTGCGAGTGTATTTACCATAATTATTACTTCTTCGTTTCGTTAATTTTTATAATAGATTTGTAAATGTGTATGTAAATGGTAGTAGTTAAAGATTTAATTTTAATTTTATTATAATAGATTCCTTTAGAACAGCCAGAAACCAAAAACTTTATAAGCAAAAATAAAATCGCTCCAGATGGCGAGATACGAGAAAAACAATAATCTTATCGACCGAAAATTCACTTAAATAATTATATCTTTTTTGTGAAATGTATTTAAAAAAGTATAATTTTATACACTTTCCAATTATGGTGAGTACTGTAGGAGTTAAAAAATTCTATATAACACAAAAAAATCAAACAGAACGAACATTTTTATTTTTGAAAACGGGTATAAAGAACCTAAATTTGATGGAAAATGAGTAATTCTATAAATCAAAAATCCAAATGATCTTATTTTAAGGGAATTTATTGATATCGCTTAAAGCCGATTTGGTCTGCGATTTCGTAGAAGCAGCGTCGACAAATATTTAACCCATATCTACGAATAATGCCACGATGGGTGCCGCAGCGTCGACACACTCTACTTCCTTTGCCATGATCTCCTCCTTGAGGCAATTTTGTTCTCACCTATTTACTCTTTTTTTTATTTTTTTTTTAATGGAATTGAAATTAATGATAGATTTAGTATTAAGTATTAATATTCTTCTTGTAATTGCTCCACTATCCGCACATCGAAAAACTTTTCAAGAAAATATTTCGCTTCTTCTCGAGACACGTAATGATCCTGAGGAATTTTTGCTTTATGTACGCGGCGATATTTTACACGCATACCAGGACGAACAATTCGGCCCGTCACATCCAAACCCCAGATCCCGATTAATGTATCATATTCTACTCTGGGAATTGCGATGTGTTCGGTAATGCCGAATCCGAAATTACCATAATCATCAAAACTCGTTCGTTTAATTCTATTATTATGGACAATCAATAAACGTTTAAGCAACTCCTCAGCCTCCTTTCCTCGCACGGTGACTTTAACCCCAATAGGACGCCCTTTCCGAAGATTGAATTCCTTAATGTTCTTGCGTGAAAGAGTTTTTTTGGGTTGTTTCCCAGAAATCGTTTCCAATACGGTAGCGGCGCGTTCGAGCTCTTCTCCGCCAGAACCAACTCCAATATTCAGAACAATTTTCTCCAAATAGGGTTTTTTCATTGGATTTTTCCAATTTTCTTCGAATATGTTGATATTCTGCGACTCGTTTTTTGTGCTATTTGATACCATTTTTTTCACTTTTTTTGTTGATTTTTATTATTGCATACCTTCAGGCAAATCAATTTCGGGTTCATCAACACCCACGATAAACGTATAATCATATGAGGTTTCAATTTGTTCTCCATCTTGCTCGATGGACACAGTGCTTGCGTTTGGACCAAATCGCTTTTGGACACTAATTATTTTTCCAATTTGACCGATATTAGTCCCGTCAATGATCAATGCAAGTTTATTCTCAGCAAATTCCAAATTTTTGATGATATCCTGTTCGGGAAGGGAAATCTTCAACACATCCATCCGTCTGTATTTATCTTCTTCCGGATTAGTAGGATCATCTAGGCGAATAAGGATATTTCGACCATCATGTAGGTTCAACTGGATATGGCCACCTTGAATGGTCTTTTTTCCATTTATCCGACAAAGCTTAAATTCACTCTCTTCTTTTGAGATTTCATGAAGCATTAGTCCATAATGGGAATCAGGAATGATTCGGTAATGAGTATCGATCTGATCGATTGATAAGACATCCATTAATCCAACAGGGAAACGCTCGTCGCGAACTACTTTTCCATCCACCTTAAAATACCCTCTCCCGATTAGCTTCTTTGCTTCACGATGATTATCCATTATCTGAAGTAAATCGCGTACAATATGCAATAATGGTAAGCAAAATCGTTTTGGATGAGGTCCAGGTGAAGGTGATACGAAAAATTTGCCGTGTTTCCTCTTAATTTGGAGAAACTTAGGAGTATTTAATCTTTTTAAGGTTTTTGAATCGCCGTGTTTAGTCATTTTATTCTATTTCCTCCATCTTTTCTTTTTTCGGCCCTTTGAGTTCTTCTTCCCAATCAAACCCGAATATAGACTTTCTATCGATCATATGCGCGCGCCAAGGGTCCATATCTTTTCCTTCTTTCTGAAATTTGGTTATAATTAAATTTGAAACATGAATACCAGGGTGAAACTCCGTCCCATCAGCTTTTTCAAAGGCAGCTTCCTTAATTTTTACCCGGAGGTTTTTATCGATTTCTGTGACTTCTCCTTCGAAGTCCCTAAATTCCCCTCTTGTGATACGCACTTGGTCACCTACACGCAAGGGTAGTGTCTGGACACCATATTCTTCTTGGAGAAAATCGGCTAAGCGACATCGTAATAACTTCGATCTCTGATGGTTTTTATAATTATATAGAGCCTTCCGCTGTTTTTTTGGTTTTTGAGATTTTATCTTCATAATAAACACTTTATAATTTTACTTAAATAATTAATGATGATATTGAGGCGAGTCGTGGAAAGGTTTCTGCGGCTTCTCGTGCGATAGGGCCTCGAATTTCTGTGCCTTTTGGCTCTCCTTCGGCAGTCACGATTACACCAGCATTGTCTTCGAAACAGAGCCTGGTACCATCCACACGCCGATAGATTCGCCTTTGCCGTACGATAACACATTTCAAAACATTCCCTCTCAACTCAGGCTTTCCTTTCTTGATAGAAACCGTACAGAGATCTCCAACAGTGGCTTGGGGTAATCGTCTTTGTCTCGTTTTTGTATGATCGACATTGATAATTTTTGCGATTTTTGCTCCTGAATTATCAGCGATCACAACTTTAGATCCGTTAGCAAGACCATAACTTGTTCGGGGTTTTACGATTTTTTTTCTTCCAAGCTTTCGGCGTGTTCCCACTACTCTTCACCTACTTTCTTAATTTTATTTAATACAATAAATGATTTTGTTTTTGAAATTTTGCGACTCTCGCCCACCAGCACTAAATCACCTAAATCAACCTCATCATTTAAACAGCTGGGTAAATGGCATATAAGCCGCGAATTACGTCGTTCATATCTTTGATATTTTTTAATGAATTGAACATAATCAAATCTAATAACAACTGTATTACGTGATCGTTTACTTACTACGGTTCCTTTTGTAATCTTCCCTCTTATTCGTGTAGTTCCATGAAACGGGCAGTATTTATCATCACATTCTTCTGCCTTCATTTTCGGAGGGCTTACGTTTGGAACTCCAATATTTCTGCTCATTTTCTAAACCTTTTCCTTTTCAATTAGGTGTTATTTCTTCAATCTTCTTTTTTTCTTCAAACTTCGTAGGCGGTTTTCAGGACGACCGACAATCTTTTCGCCATCGAACTCCAACCACCGCTTTTTCATATCTTGGGATTGATTTGGAATGAGAATCCGAAAGATATATTTTTTTTTTATATATTTTTTTCGATCATTGTAGTTTTCTGTAATTAACATGTTTTCCGTATCGTCGATCACAGAGCCGAGATACGAGAACTCCGCTCGCGGGTGCGATTTAGGTTTGGCGTAGGCATCGAGTCCAATAAGATCATGATAGATTAGATATTTAGGATTGATCTTCATTTTTTTGCTTTTCTTCGTTCATTACTGTAAGGATCCGTGCGATCTGTTTTCTGAGCATTTTTGCTTTCGCAGGGTTGTCTGAGAGACCTCCGCCAGTCTGCATACTATAAAGGAGCATCATTTCCTCCCGTAAATCTGTAAGTTTTCTCATGCGTTCTCGCTCATCCATTTGCCTAATATCAGACGCTTTTAATACCATTTTCATCCATCACGGTTTTTATATATTTTATATTTATTCCTCTTCACTCTCTTCTTCTGTTTCAATAGAAGCTTCTGCGACTTCTTCCTCATCTACTTCATCGATAAGCTCCTTCTCCTCCTCGGTCAGTTCTGCTTCGCTCTCTTCAACTAAATATTCTCCAGCTTTTAGCTTTTCCGCTTTAGTTTTGGGTTTCTTCGATTCGATTTCTTTTTGTGTTTTCTGTAATAAGTCTCGCTTGATGATTACCTCATCTCCGGTATCATAGTTGGCGTGGAATATTTTTACAATAATTCCCAATGTACCCGATTTCTGAATACATTGAGCCACTCCTTTGTCAACAGCTTCTTGAGCAGGCTGCCCGCTTTTTTTCATAGTCCCAGCACGAAAAATCTGTGCTCGTGCTCTCTGTGAAGTGATTTTTCCCGCGATGCGGATTTCACAACCTTTAGCCCCCGCATCCATAATACGTCGGAGAATATAATATCCCGCACGCCTATAATGCCGTCCACGATCTAATGAATACGCTAATCGTTCTGCCATTATTTGTGCATCGAGACTGGGATTTTGGACCTCTTCAACCTCAATTTGAGGCATTTCCAATTCGAACCGCTCTTCTAGTTCTTCTGTAATTTCACGGATTCTCTTTCCTCCTTTCCCGATTACTAATCCCGGTCGAGACGTTTTTAAAGTGATGCGTACTCCAAGCGGGGTTTTTTGTAAATCGATACCTGCAAATCCAGCACGGGATAATTCATTGCGTAAATACTCGTTAATTTGCATCAATTTAATACCTTGCTCTATAAAATGTTTAGCCAGTGGCAATGTTTCCATCAATCTCCTTGATTCTTTAATATTTTTTGTATTGTATTTTTAATTTACCTAACTTGGGAATTCATATACGACAATTTCAATATGTGAAAGATGTTTAAAATACGCGGTAGAACGACCATAGGCACGTTCAATATAACGTTTTATTTTCCTCCCTCGATGAGTTGCCGCATGAATAATTCTACATAAATCAATGTCTAACCCTTGATATTCTGCGTTGGATTCTACTTGCGTGAGGATTTCATAGATTCGGGCGGCTGCTTTGCGCGGATAACGTCCCGCATCCCATTTAAATTGCTTCAGATCTTTTCGGTGTGATTGTTTCTTATTATGTCTTCGAAATGGGACTGATTGCTCCATTCTAATCACTTTTTCTAAATACGATTTTGCCTCGTCAAGACGCATTCCTTTAATGACTGCGCAAATCTCTCGTGCTTGCTTCGGTTTAATTCGCAAGTCTCTTCCTGCTGCTTTTGCTAACCGCTCTGAATCGTATTTCTCTTCTGAAAACGAGTATCCCCAATTTGGCATATTTATTCAACTCATTGATTATATAGATGTATTTACTTTAGTGGAACATATTTTGAACTTCTGGTAGCTCCGATTCCCGGACTTCCGTGTGTGACTCGCCTCCTCGTAAGGGCAAACTCGCCGAGATAGTGACCGATCATATCCGGTTTAATTTCAACGATTTCATAGCTATGACCGTTATATACACCGATTTTAAGTCCAACCATCTCAGGAAAGATGAGCATATCCCGCACATGAGTTCGGGTAATTAAATCTTTACCTCGTTTCTTGGCACGATACGACCTTCGTAATCGTTCTAACAATTTCTTCTGACGTGGCGGTAACCCTCGCTTTAAAGAACGCCGAGCTCGAGCAGGTAATAATTGAATAAACTTATCCATGCTCATACGCTTAAGTTCTTCGAGTGTGTATCCCCGATAATGGAACTTTAATCGATCAAGTTCTTCTTCCTCCTCTTCTTCATCATCAACTGTTTCTTCTTCTATTTCCTCTGATTCTTCAAGCTCTTCCTCATCCATTTCTTCATCTGGAGTCATTATTGTTCAAATCCGTTTGTTCCGATAAGTTTTATTTCGTTAGATAATACAAATTTAATTGTATTGTAACTCTATTTAGTATTCTATAATTTTTTAATTTAATTGAAAAACGATGAAAAAATTATGGGAGAACCGAAAAGAAGCACACAAAAGATAAACTTTATAAGGAGTAATTTGTCTTGCTGTTTATCAATTTTTGTATTGCCTAGTGGAATAAATAATAATCGTTACTTTATTAGGATTATAGATAATTATGGTTTAAATAAAAATGGAAGATGCTGAAATAAGAGATGCGGAAAAACAGTTGGAAAAAGAGTATGAACGATATATGCATATAGCACTCGAAGAAGCCTATAAATCGCTGAAGGAGGGTAATAACGGATTTGGTGCGGTTGTGGTAATTGTCAAGAAGAGGGAAATTATTGCGAAAGCCCATGACACCGAGAATGTAGACTCTGATCCGACCGCTCACGCAGAATTAAATGCAATACGGATTGCCAGCAAGAAATTTGGGAAGGATCTAAGCGAAAGTATTCTTTTTTCTACCCACGAGCCATGCCCAATGTGTACCACTGCGCTTATCTGGGCGAGAATACAAGGAATAGTATATAGTGTGTCTATTAAGGAAGCTCTTGAACTCGGGCGAACGCGTATAGACTTGCCTTGTGAAGAACTCATTGAACGGGCGAACGCTCCGATCTGGGTTAAAAAAGGTGTCTTAAAGGAAAAATGTATTACACTTTACGAATCATAAAGGAGATACGTATGTTTTGGGAATTTTTTTTCTCTCTTTTTCTTTGAGTAAAATCGATCCTCTTAATCACTGTAATGGTTCGGATTAAACACCCGTGTGATATCTTGTTCATCAAAATTTCCATTCCATTGTTCTTTAAATACCACATATTCCCCTCCTTTCTCATTAGGGTTGATAATGGAATGATATGACTGTTTTGGAGTCGTAAATCGTGTTCCTGAGTTCACATAATAATACACATGATTATCATTTAATACAATGGGTTGTCCAGAGAGGATTTCCCATGTTTCCGAACGCTCTTGATGGGTTTGAAACGATATTCCCATTTCGGGTTTGATGAAAATAAGATTGTATTCCGGATATGTAAATTTTATGCTGTACCATTTGGGCAAGATATCGATAAAACCCTCCAGCACATCATGCTCTGTTTGGAACTTGTCTGGATCTATCTTCTTTTTTTGTGTGTGTTCGTATTTGTAGGGGTCGTATATCACCTCGTGATGGGTTATATCTGTATTATATTCAATATGAATAGGTCGCTCTGATTTGTTGATAATCATATAATGATCCCCCACAGAGATTATAAGATCGGCAGAGGTAATATTGTCTGTAAGAAATTCATGTTCATTGATGACCATAAGGGAGGTGAAGTATAGTTTTTCAATATCAATTTTAAGCGGTTTGGAGCCGTTTTTCCGCAGCTTAGTTCCTCTGTTGGGTTTTAAATCCTCAGAATTCATCTTATTTACCATTAATAATTCATAAATTTATAATTTTATTGTATTCTTCTATACGTTGACGAATTTCACTTTCGTTCGGCATAGACTCTTGTGCCCCCTTTCGAGTGACTGCGATAGATGCTGCTGCGGTAGCAGCTTTGACCGCCTCGATCATTGAGAAACTTTTAGTAAGATATGAAACGAATACTCCATTAAAACAGTCTCCCGCGCCAACCGTGTCTACTGCATTCACTTTAAAGGCCGGAACGCGTGTTATTTTATCGGAATCCGCATAGTAGATGAGTGAACCATCGGCTCCCAACGTGGTGATAATATAGTCTACCCCCAAACTCGCGATATCTTTGGATGCCATGATAATATTATCTGACCGACTAATCGATTCCTTCGTCTGTGGATTCGAAAATCCGAGAAGAGAATGTAATCGGAAAAGTTCACCCTCATTTGGCACGATAATATCAATATTTTTTAAAAGATCAGGTGGAATCGGTTTTAGAGGTGCCGGGTTCAAAATTTTAATACAATGCCCTTCTGATGCTATCTCGTAAATCTTATTGATAGTCTCCATTGGAATCTCCATCTGCACCACCAAGGAAGTTGCATTTCGTAAAATACTTCCATGCTTTTCTATCTCCTCAACGCTCAGTGTAGCATTTGCTCCAGGAGCAACACTTATCATATTTTCTCCATTCTTATCGATCATAATAAATGCAACTCCGCTATGTTCCTCTGGATCTTGGAGCATAAAGTTTGTATTTATCCCTTCTTGGGATAATTTGGTACTCATCTGTGATCCAAAATCATCCCGCCCGATCTTTGCGATAAATACCACTTCTGAGCCTGCGCGAGCAGCGGCAACCGCTTGATTTGCCCCTTTCCCGCCTAAAGATTGCCGAAAGATCCCACCCGTCACAGTTTCCCCGGGTGAGGGTAAGCGTTCCGAATAAATATTAAGATCCATATTACTCGAGCCGATGATGAGCACATACTCATTCTCTGGGGTTGATTTGTCCATATAAATTGCCTTTTATACGATAATTATATCCTATTTAACAGAATGATATAAGATACTTAATTTAATTTTATTTATTAATCAAGAAGAATTGACTTAACTTACCTCATCAGAGCGAATGGTTTTTATTTAAAGATGTTTTGAAATATACTAGAAATATCAACTAAAAATTATCATAAACAAAATCAAAAATTAAAATTTGAAAGGTGATTGCTTATCGCAAAAGATAAATTAATCGGAGCAATTATTGTCGTTGTAGGCGCGCTCCTCGGAATTATTTACGTATTAGGTTCTCTCGTGGATTTCCTCATGACCACCTCACTTTTTGGCGGTCTAGAAAACGGTTTTGATATCACCTCTTCTTGGTTAGGTGTCGATCTCTTCGATTGGCGATTATTTGTCGTAGCCCCAATGACTCTCGTTGTTGTGTTAGTGGCTATTATCGCCGTATGGATTGGTTATAGTATGCTTACCACTCCCGCTCCAGTACCTTTAGAGGAGCTCGAAGAGGAACTAGCAGCCGAAGAGGAAGAACTTTCCATAGAAGACGAAGAGGATGAAGAATAACTTAAACCCAATATTTTCTTTTTTTTATTTCAATTTTTATTGATTTCTTAGTTGTAGAGATTTATTTCTATTCTATGATTCCACGATAAAATTATAATTCTCAGATTCTTTAAGAACCAAAGATTATTCCAATTAACATATTTCATATTCGTTGGTGAGTTAGAATAAACCTAAAAAGAAAACTCTTAGTGATAGGAGTAGATCAAGCAATCCCTTGTCTTATTGATAAATTTGTCGCTCAAGGAACACTACCGCATATTAATTCCCTTATCCAAGAGGGGGTGAAGGGAAAGGCATATTCGTGCCCACCTTGTGATACCCCTACCAATTGGGCTACTTTAGCAACGGGAGCCACTACAGCAGTTCACGGAGCCACGAGTTTTTATCTTCATCTCCCAGGAGAGCCCTTTGAGATGAGTCTTAAAAATCGTTCTCGCACCCAATTATCTCGGTATGCGGGAGCGGAATATTTCTGGAATACTGCGGATAAGAACGGATACACACCCTTCGTAATTAATTATCCCGCAGGATGGCCAACTGAATTTAAGGAGGGCGCCATGAGCTTGTTTACCTGGCCAATTCCTGAATCATTACCCCAAAAAATAACCAGAAAATCCACCCTCAGATTCAAAAAAGATGCCGAAAATGAGGCACGCAAAATCACTAAAGCGAACGAGCACCCAATAAATATCAAGAGCGAGGCAGAGATATTAAAGATCAGTTTTGAGTTGAAGCATGGGGAGATAACCACTCCAAAAACATTAAACGGATATATCATTGATACCAAGGGGATTGGTTATGACACATTTATATACATTGACAAGGAGAGGGATATACTCCACGAGATTAAACCCGATGAACTCAGTAAATGGATCTCAATAAATTTAGAAACTGAGCACGGCCTATTACCCTGTCTTTTCCAACTGCACATCAAAAATATCGAAAAAGATGGGAGCTGTATAGAATTAACGCGGAGTACTGTATATAATACCAAAGGATGGTCAGTCCCCGACTCGTTTGGAGAAGAGCTTATCAGACAGGGTATATTAGGGCAGAAGGAGAAGCAAAAGCATGAAGTCGAGTATATGATATCGGGGGATATCGCGCCATATCTGGAATACGCAAGAAGCGAAAGCCTTTCTCTCGGAGATGCCATCATCTATGCAAAAAAAAGCTTGAATTGGGATTTTTGCTTTTTTCATATCCACCATCTTGACAGCGTGAATCACAGAGCATTGGCCCCTTCATACCCTAAATACCCCGATTATAACGAAGAAGATGCTTCTGCGGCAAATCAGCAGATCGAGGTTGCCTATCAGATCGTCGATGAATTAGTAGGCAAGCTTCTGGAACATTGCGTAGATAATGAGACACTCGTTCTTTTTGTCGCAGACCACGGGGCAATCCCTGTGTGGAAGAATGCGAATATTCCGTTAGCTTTAGAAGAAGCTGGGCTTTTAACATATGAATGGAATCAACAGCAGAAAGAATATGTAATAGATTGGGATGAAACGAAAGTATTTCCCTATATGGAGCCACCTTACATATGGGTAAATAAGAAAGGACGAGATCCGAACGGTATCGTTCGCAGTTCAGAATATGAGTCCGTCCGAGACCAAACAATTGAGGCACTCGAAAATTTCCGAGACCAGGACACCGGGGAGAAAATCGTTAAATATGCGTTAAGAAGAGAAGATGCCGAACCTTTAGGACAAAATGGCGAGAGAATTGGCGATGTAGTCTTTTTCTTGAATCCCCCGTATCAGTGTTTTGATGGTCGCTTAGGAGACCTCAACGCGGCGCGGAAAAAAAAACGGCAATATAAAAAGCCTGCCGCATATGACGCGAGCGTCTGTTTCGGAGCACACGCCTATTATCTTCCCGATGAGACGGTTGGCGACTATAGTATCAGCGTGCCGATGATCTTTTCCGGTCCTGGCGTGAAATCGGGCATTCAATTACCCGAGATCGTCGATTTAATTGATATCGTGCCTACATTATCCCAATTATTAGAGATTCCCAAACCACAAACAGCCCAAGGGAAAATAATTGAGAAGATTTTTGAGTAATATCGAGTATTCAAAAGGAGCCTTTTTTCGGCAATATCATCGTATTGATGATATTCGTAGGTATTTCGGTCGTGGTCCTCATTTCTCTCATATTTCAGAATTATGAGAAAGAGATTTTTGAATTGATTGTTATAGAGATAATGATTATTATATTAGGAAAAGAGACTGAAATTTCGGTCTATTAAGTTCTTCCATTTTTGAACTCATAGGCATTGATCTCTCCGTTATCATTTCCCGAAAGTACAAGATTAACCCCAGAAAGGAATTCTACACAATTTATTGAGGATGAGCATTTAATACCGCATATGATAATGCCGGAAGTTTCTTCGATTATTAGCATTTTACCCGTAGTCGTACCTAATAGAATATAACTGTTTTCATCTTTCATAAATGTGTCGACACATTCTAGGTTAATACCTTTGATCTGCCACGTAGATTGGCTGTTCTGATTAAAAAAAAGAAGTTGCGAAGTAAATGCTACTGATTCTTTAGAAGGAATTTGGTATAGAAACGCAAAGGAATAAGTATAAACCAGAAGGTTGGAAGTAGAAAGATTGGAGAGATGTTGTATGTTCCATATATAATCAGAAAAAGATAATTGCGCCACTTGCTCTTGATATTTCTTATCGATATAATATAACTTTTTATCATCCCCACCACAAATCAACAGAGATGTATTCGCAACACGGATCTCGGCTAAACTACGTAGTTTATTAGGATATCGTTTAAACCAGCGCAATTTCCCATTACATCCGTCAAAAATCCTGAGGGTTCCATCATTCCCACACGCAGCCACCTGCTTTTTGTGAGGTGATTCGAAATCTTTCATAATGATGGCATCTCCAATCCCTTCCTCAAACATCTGACCCCAAATTAAATCTCCTGTTTTACTGTTTAACACACGCAAAGAGTTATCTAATGAGTAGGCTAGCAAATCTGTTTGCGAATCCCCAGTAATATCATCCAAAATTAGTCCGTTGATGTTTGCCCCAAATGAATGCGCCCATAAGGCTTCTAAGGTTAAATCTGGTCGGAATCGGAATACCCGTAGAAGCCCATCCATCGCGCCGACAATCAGCTCCAAATGTCCATCTGAATTAATATTCCCTATTTTAGTAGCATAGATTGCAGATTTGTTTGTTATATCATCGCTGAAGAGTAATGTACCTTCTGCATTTAAGATAATGATATCTCCTTCTTGATTAAAGGCTATAATTTCAGTCTTACCATCTCCATTTATATCTTGGCATAACAACTCTAATATAGGACTGGAAACCTTATATGTCCAAATTTTCTTCAAAGATATCATATTAAACTCTGGAAGTATTATACAATGTCTTTTAATTCTGATATTTGGTATTTACATCTTTTTCATCGTTAAGCAGCTTGGTGTTACTTGAGTCTTTTTTATAATTAGTAAAACCTAATTTGTAATTTTAATCTGTGTATTATAACTCTTGCATACTTTCATACGCTCTATCGTGCGCGAAAGAGGTTTTTTTTTGCTATTAAATGTTTGGATTATTACCCGAAGTGAAAAGCTCTATTTTTAATTTTCCAGTTAATCACGAAGTTTTTATTTTTTATATAATTAGAAAAAATATTATATAATTAGAAAAAAAAGTTTTTGGTGAATTACAAAATTGTCATTTGAAATTGAAATTGATATGGATGCGTGTACAGGTTGCGGGACTTGTTATGAAGTCTGTCCTAGTGAATGTTTTGACGAACCTGAAGGAGGAAAGGTAGTCATTATTGAGGATAATCGAGAAGATTGTGTAGGCTGTCGGGCGTGCGAGACTCAATGCCCCGAAGAATGTATCATTATCGAAGAAGTTTAGATAAGATATTTCTAATAAATTACTTCAATAAAACATATCAGACCATTTGCTTAATAAGATTAAACCTTTTTCATTTTCATCTTTTTTTTATTTTTTTTCCATGATTTAGGCTACTCTCTTGCGTCCTTGATGGGTATAACATCTCAAAAAAAAATTTGGTAATCCAAAAACTCCAACAAAATAATGAGGACTTAGAAGGACTTATTCAAGAGAAAAATGCAACGATTGCAAATTTGATAAAGGAGGTTAAGCAACTCAATATCAATGTAAGAGGAAAGACTAAAAAAAATAAAAGAGCTTAAAGATTCGGTACATAATCTCGAGTTGATGTATTTGGAAGCAAGAGAATCAAAATAACCTCGTATATCGGAAGATTATTTCTCATCAAGAAAGATTATGTTTCTCACTTTATCTGGTTTTCTCATAGAGAGGAGAGAAACCCCCTACCCCATAGGTTGAGATCGTTTTAGATGGTGTAATTTTAATCCAAATCTTCTCATCCTCATTTTGCACGTTTTCTGCTGCTTTAATAAATTTCTTGAGAATTTTTCGTGCCTTTTCATCCTCTTTCGAGATAATTTGAGCTGTCGCGGTGAAATGGACTTCAGCAGGAGGGGTGGGAAAAAGTTTATGAAAAAAGTTTTTTCTGAAAGGAATCATAATCGCGACCTTCTTGTTTTACGTAATATTTCTAGCTTTCAAGGTCCTTGCTCCCGTTTGAATATAAAGATCTTCTCCATCACTCTGATATACGACCACAGAGCTGTGGGGTCTGGTATGTTCATCGCCAGTGCTGATCACCAGCTACATATTGTCTTGGAAAATTTTTTTAACTTTATTAGCTAACTCGTTCATTTTTGGGATAAAAATTGTATTATCATAATAAATTTAAATAGGAGATGAAATATATATCATTCTCGTGTAGGAAATAGCCTTTATTATGTATTCTTAATTAAAAAAAGCTGGTATGGGAGGAATATGGGAAGATTATGGTTTTGAATTTAAACAATTATTGTATTGTAAGTGTAATATCAGCCGAAAATCCCGGGATCATCCCATCAAACTCCACAAGCCCTTTTTCTTTCATCTTCTTCAAGACTAAGCGTACCCCTTCAAATTCATTAGCGCATAATTCTTGTAATTGCTTGTAACCCAAATTACCACCATTTTCTTTCAATTTTTCCAGAATAAACTTTTCTTCATAA
Organism: Promethearchaeota archaeon; assembly: GCA_008080735.1. Classification (GTDB taxonomy): domain Archaea; phylum Asgardarchaeota; class Lokiarchaeia; order Sigyniarchaeales; family SOKP01; genus TEKIR-8. Next base: position 73,473 of record SHMW01000006.1, on the reverse strand, counting down.
CTTAAGTCAGTCATAATTCTCACCCTAATAGATCTAACAGATCCCATCGATAAAAAGGTTTCGCATTAGCATTCTCTAAGAACCAAGAACCCCAAAATAGATGTAAAATTGCAGATATATCATTCCATATCATCAAATTTAATTTGTGGATTAAAGCATGATGGGTAAGAAATGGGAAAAGGAGTTTAGTATAAGGAAGTTTTTAGGAGAAAAGAAAAAAAATTTTAAATAATAGTGAATTTAATAAAATAAGTAAAAAATAAAAAGTGTTGATTAATCTTCCTGGGTAGAAATTAATCCAACCTACTTTTTATCCTGTTTTTTTCATCACCTTTTATACATTTACATAATAAAAGATTTCCAATTGGGTATGGAAACCCATTATATAGTTAAAATTCTAATTATTTAAATGTTTGCTTTATTAAATAGCGTTCATTCTTTATTCATTTTTTCGATAAAGTGTTCAGAAAGGAATAAGAATAATTTAATAAAATTAGAATGATATTCAGAAATATTAAACAATTTGCAAATCTTAAGTTTTATAAATAAGTCTTATTCTAAAAAGTAAAAAAAAGGAGAGAACAGAGAATGGTATTTAAAGATCAGCGCAGAGAAAGACGATTAATTCTTTGATAAAGGTGCGGATATCTTTGAGTTTGATGGTTTCATTAACTCCGTGTGCATTCGAGCCGACATTTCCTACTCCTCGAAAGATAATATCATTAGTCCCTAAAATTTCGGATACAAATCCCATATCAGTGCTTCCTCCCATTCCAATCATTCTCATCTTTTCTTCTGAAATATTTTGAACCGTCTCGATCACTTTTTTCATTCGTTTTACACCGGGAGCGTTTGGATCCATTCTGACGGCGGGATAATCATATTTAAAGGTGATTTTCACGTCCAATGCTTTACTTCGTTCTTTTCCCGCATTGATCGCGTCCAAGATTTCTTGTTTGACATCTTCGATATTTTCTTCGGGGATAAGGCGTCTGTTGATCGTGAGTGTACAAGTACCTGGGACAATATTCGGCTTCTCTCCTGCTCTAATCACATCAAGATTGAACATCGGAGTCATATTGCGATCTTCTCCAGATCCGAAGCGTGGCAGCCCAGGAATATCATCGCTTTCGCGCTCCTCGACCACCTTTTTAAGTTTCATCAGTTCAACCAAAATCGGTACCATCTCTTCCAGAGCGTTGACTCCCATAAAATTCATGCCGGAATGGCAGCTACGTCCGACAGTCTCTACGTCGACATTAAGCGCGCCCGCGCACCCAACGACAATGATCGGATCAATGACCCCCTCCATACAATATATTATACCCTTGACGTACCCCTCTTCCGCGAGGTATCGAACACCTGGATAAATGCCGATCTCTTCATCAGTACAATTCACCACATTGAGATTGTAATTCGGGGTGAGATTTAGTTTTTCCATGACTCTCAGAGCAAGGATTACACACGCCATCGAACCTTTCATATCTGCCACACCGCGTCCATAGATTTTACCACTCTTGATTATCGTAGCTTTAAATGGATCAAATCTCCATTCTCGCTCCTCCTCTGTTGGAGCGGGCACTACATCCATATGTCCGTAGAAAGTTACCCACTTATCCTTGTCAAAATCCTTTTCTGACACTAGATTAATCCGCGGTCCGTTTAAGGGATAGGGAATTTCTTCGATAAGCTCTCCAGGTTGGACGATCTCTTTATTTTCAAAGCCTAATTCCTCAAAATATGGTGTAATCATATCTACATACTCCCGATAATTATCTGCGGGAGGAATAACGGTTTTAACGGAAATCAAATCATTTAAAACCTTTAAAATGGTATCAGGATCTAAATTATCAACTTCATCATATATTTGCTCTAAATCGACCATATTACTCGTCAGCCTAATTAAATAGTGCTTAGTACATAAATAAAAGTATGGGGGTAAAAAGAGCTTTCTGCTTTAATTAAGACTTTTCAAACTAGGTAACTAAAATTATTTTGAAAAGTGATAGCCATAAAAGAGTTTCTTTTCTCACCAGAGGAGGATCCTCCCGCAGTTTTTGCATGTACCTTTATTTATTTGCTGATTAAGACAATTTTCATGATATGGGGCACCACATTCTTTGCACCTATAAATCTTATTGGTGTATTCACCGAAGTCATAGCCACAGACCGCGCATTTACTTCCGTAGGAAAAATTAGGATCTTGCGGGTTCACTTCAACGATCTGAGAAGTTGTGGTGAGACCCATTTCACCTCCCCCGCCCGTCTTCACGTTAGAGGGGGTGATATAATTATCTTGCGATTGTGGTTGCACCCATTGCTCTTCTAACGGTGTTTGATTTGTTCTATATTGAGGACTACTGGTCTGCGGGGATTCCCAATTGCTAGTATACCCCGAACTTTTCTGTATTCCCATTTTTTGGGAGACCTTCTCATCTAAGATATTAGTAAGAATCATAGCGGAGGCATACTTTCCTTTTTTGCCTCCTTTTTGGAGATGTGTATGAGAGATCATATGGATCACACGTCCACCTCGTTTGCCATAATCAAAATACACTAACACTGGACCCTCTCCCCATTTTTTTTTTATTTCCCATGAGTTAAGGAGAACTTTTACCGCATCGTAATTTACTACTTGAATGGGAAAGCTTTTATTTTCAAGCCACCATCGAAATTCATCTTTTTTTGAGTTTTTGGAGACCCATTTACTTTGTTCCAGCTCGCCTGAGAGTCCATCTAAAAAAGGGTGATTTTGCTCTATAATTTGGCAAGAAACTACCGCATCATCCGTCTTCTCTCTATTCCAGCGAATATAACCCGGAAAGATAGCTTCTACAATACTTTCGATGGCCCAATCAGTTGTAAGCAGCCAGCCTCCGTTTGCGACATAATCCTTTATTTTCGAAAAGACAGCAGCGGGGATTTTCCTGCCACTACATCCAATTAAGACGAGATCGAAGTGATTAAAGTCGAGCTTTCTGATTTTTTTATCTATATGTTTGCGTTTGATAAATTCTTTTTCCGCGGCATACATGTGCTCTAAGACTTTATCTGGTTTCTCATATTCACCCTCAATTGCCAGAATCTTTCCATGTTTCTCAACTGCTTTCACGACATCCTTTTTGTTGAGTGCTTCCATTTTACGTTTTCTTACTTCACTGTAAAGGTCTTTCCAATCTCCCATTTTAGTTTTCCAAGCCCCTTAAAATATATTCAAATTAAAATTAAATAGAATTCAGCTTATTATTAAGTATAAAAAAATTTGACTATAAATATTTATAGAGCAGAAAACATTTATGAACGATTTAGAAGAGCTTTCAAAACCAGAGCATTTCTGGAAATATTTTCAAGCGATCTCAGAAATTCCACGATGCTCCGGGAATGAAGAACACATTCGAGCTTTTATAAAGGAGCAATGCGAACGATTAGGATATCATACACAAATAGATGATGTGGGAAATCTGATAGCATTTCCAAACTTAGATGACCAGAAGATCAACAAAATTGTAATCCTTCAGAGTCATATGGATATGGTATGTGAGAAAAATAAGGCTATTTCACATAATTTTCAAAAGGATCCTTTAAACCTTGAAATTATCGAGTATAGAGGAGAGAAATGGCTCACTGCTAAAGGAACGACCTTAGGGGCGGATAATGGGGTAGGAATTGCCTTTTCCCTGGCACTCTTAGAAGCCCTATTCAATAATGACCTAACCATTCAAAAACCAATTATAAAAGTACTTTTCACTGTGGAGGAGGAAAAAGGGTTGACTGGCGCTTTTAACATTGATCCCACCTTTCTTAGGGGTGATTATCTTTTAAATCTTGATTCAGAAGAAGATGATACATTTACAATCGGATGCGCGGGCGGGATTAATACGACGGGATTAATTCGTTTATCTTATCAAAAAATCAATGAGGATTCTAGAAGGCTCCGCCCAATTCGTTTAGCAATATCCGGTCTAAAAGGAGGACATTCTGGAGTAGATATTAATAAAGGGCGGGCCAATGCAATCAAAATAATTTCAAAGATATTGTGGAAAGGTAATGATCAATATCATATTTACTTAACTTCCTTAACCGGAGGGAATCTCCCAAATGCGATCCCAAGGGAAGCGGAGGCATTATTTTATGTCGAAGAGAATTCCGTGGATAACGTATTCTCCTTATTGGAGCAGACCAAGACCGAAATAGAACTGGGTATTTCAAAAGTGGAACCTAATATGAACATCGAATTTAGTGAGGTGGAAGATATGCAAAAGCAGAAAATATTTAGCCAGAAAATTACAGATAAATTGCTCCACTTGCTTTATGTTATGCCGAATGGTCCCATCTCGTATCATTCCAAGAATAGGGATTTAGTCTATACTTCCACGAATCTTGCGTCAATTCGAATGGACTCGGATATATTAACCATTATAACGAGTCAGAGAAGCCTTCATGAGATCTCCAAAACCATTATTCAAGAAAAAATAATCGCATTATTCGAATTGGCAGACTTGGACTTGGAAATCACACATAAAGGAGGATATCCGGGATGGCAACCAAATTTTGACTCTGAACTTCTCAAGATCGCTAAAAATAGCTATCTAAATCTCTTTAAAGAGGAGCCGAACGTTCAGACGATTCATGCTGGGTTGGAGACGGGAATTATGAAAGAAAAAGCGCCAAACCTCGAGATGATTTCGCTCGGTCCGACCGTACTGGGAGGGCACTCGCCAGATGAGAAATTGAGAATTAATAGCGTAGCAAAAATATGGTCTCTTCTTATCGATCTTGTGCAAAATATTAGATAAATTCTTTGACATACTTTTTAATAGAATTAAATTTTTAATTATAAGTGAATTATTTAATTCAATATCATTTTAGTGGACCACGAATATGAGTAATAAATCGCAGTCTAGCAAAAAGAGAAAAAAATCTGAAGTTAGCGGCTCAGAAACTGTACTCGAAAAAATGAAGTCGAAAACCCCGTGGATATTTGGTGAATCGCTTCGAAAACCAAAAATTAAGTTTCCCAGCTTGAAAGCGCGTCGAGCTATCGATCTGCCTAGTCCTTCGAAAAATCTTGGATTGATTCTAATCTTTATCGTCTTATTTGTCCTCCAAACAGGAATTCTGTATATAATCTATAGGGAACCCCCCGCGGTTGGGGCAAATGCTGACGGAGAGCCTATCTTTCTGTATCCTAACATCAGTTACCAATTCATTATTGAAGGTATCATCGCGAGTATCGTTATTTTTCTCTCGAGCTTAGGGTATCTGCTTCTCTATCAAGCCTCAAAATATGTATATGACAGAAATACTGCGATTAAAATCTTGGCTCTTGGATTTATTTTAATTCTTGTCTCCTTTGTCACGCTTCAGATCATGCTAGGGATAAAAACTCAAGCGATTCGAGAGTTTTTGCAGAATTTGATTAGATATTACTAATCTCATCAAGCTGAATTTAATAAATTCATTTTCTTGCCTAAAGCCATAGATATTTCCAAAAAGTCCTTATTTCACTTCACAAATACGGAGTTCATCGTAATCTACGACCACTCGATATAATCCCCTCATCTTCTCATCGAGGGTCGTGTCTCTCGTATCAATTCGCAAGGTCTGATTTGGGATATTTTGAAGCTTATATTTGGTTGAGATGATAATGATGTTTTCTATCCCCACTTTTCGGATCACTTTCGGTGAGAGTTGCAAATTGCCTCGCCCAAAAATAAATCCTTGCCGTCCGATGGGAGACACGATAATTTTACTGGATTTCTCGGTGATGAAATTAAGAATATCTGATTCATTTAAATCCATTGTGATAATATTTTTGTTTCGGAGAAGGTCCACGCCAAGTACCGATTTATCTTGATTTAACATATCTGTAATCGCTTTTGTGGTTGTTCCAGGACCAATAAGATAATTAATTCCCTCCTCCAGTTCTTCCACTATTTTCTTAGCAATTCTCTCTTGATTATCCAAATCTGAGTCCGGACTTCCCATCTTTGATCTTTGAGAATAATCTGGCGCATATGGGACAATAAGGTATCCATATAATTCAGACACTAGTTTTCCCTCTCGAAATTTTTGCTCGTCAATATCCAAAACCTCCGCCTCCTTTAGAGGAATCTCACCCCAGAGGAAACGTAAAATTAAATTAGAGGCGACTTTTGGATTCACGGCAAACACGCTCGAATAAATTTTTACACCGGCAGGTATGCCTAAGCACGGTTTTTTCTTATCAATAATCGATTGAATGTCTCGAGCGGTGCCATCCCCTCCAACAAATAGGAGCAGATCAATATCGGAACGTTGTTTTAAGTTGTCTGCCATTATTTTGGTATGCTCTGCGGTGGTATCATAGATGCTTTCATATTCATTAAATATTGGATCCTCGAGAATCTCATAATTGAATCCGAATTCTTTGATTGCGTTTTCGCCCATAAATTTTGGGCAAGTAACAAATTTCAGCTTGGATTTAACTGATCTTAACTCGGTTAATACTTCCTTTGTTCTATTCAGCGCATTCGGCTCGGCACCAAGGGAGATCGCCTTGGTTAGCGTATCCCTTCCATCCGTTCCTTTCAGTCCTACGCTCCCACCCATACCAGAGATGGGATTGACTATCAGACCTAATGTAAATTTAGTGGTTTCATTCATGAGAGAGGTTAATATAAAAAAAAAGAAAGGTATATTTAATAAATCTAAACAAATTTACTCTAATCCAGCGATATAATCCTTGTAGGCTCCAGCGTCTAATAAATTACCCTTTTCAGCATCCCAATTGGAAGGGTCTACCTTAAAAAGCCAACCTTCTCCATATGGATCTTCATTTACTCTTTCAGGATAATCTAATAAATCTCCATTAGTTTCGGAAACAGTTCCAGAAACCGGACTATAAATATCTCCAACAGCTTTGCTGGATTCAACTGTCGCATCTAATGGATCGCTTGCTGGTTCATCGCCATCCATTTCTAGTTGTGAAACATCTGAACCTTCAATAGGATCGACATCTACGAAAGAGATCTCACCTAATTGCTCGGCAGCGTAAGCAGTTAAGCCAACTGCTCCTGAGCTTGGATCAAACCATTGGTGCGTCTTGGTGTAAAAAAGTCCGTCTTTTACTTCTGACATTTAATACAACTCTTTTTGTGTTATTGAAAAATTGAATTCAATTTTATGACAATGCAGAGTAATTTTAGAAAAAATATAAAAATTGTGGAAAAAATTTATAAAAACCAAATTAATCACTCCTTATTTGCTTCATCGGTGTGTCGATAATCGTTATTCTTCTGTTTCTGATTCGAAATGATAAACCGAACGGTACAGCGTTTCTCCATAGGTGCGAATAATCATTCAAAAAAAAAAGAAGAGACTGATATGTGGAGGTTTTGATAGAGTTTATACTCCTTTAATTTGTTCATTTGGGTTTGCTTGTTTAAAGATTTGAGCAAATTCTTGATTTTGAAACTGAAATATGGGTACTTCTCGATTTTTCACCTTAAATTTCCAATAGAAATTTGGAAAATGACGTCGTAGTACGATAGTGAGTATCAGAATCGGTATTGATATTATCATTACAAAGAACCCGATTATATTTACAGCAGTGGGAAGATCAAAATCGAATGTGAGATATCCGCCTCCAAGGAATCCAGCCAGAGAAAGAATTAATGTGAGTAAAAATCGATTTCTTGTTTTTTGCAAACATTTATTACATAGATATGCAGAGGTGTCGACGTAGAAATAAGGTTGTCTTTTAGCTGCGATATCTTGGGAATTTTGCATTAGATTTTTCCTACGAGTATATGAGAAATGTTTTAATTTCGATGAATCAGACTCCGTACATCCAATACAAGCTTTCGGCCATTTAACCATCTATATTCACCATTTAGATATAATTTTAAAGGAATTGTACGATTTTGTATATCTATTATATTAGTAAGAGAATCATATAAATGTAAAGGTTAATTCACGATGGGTGATTTTTTTAAAAGAGAGAAGAATACAAAATCGATTGATAGATGTTAACCTCATTCAGAGAGCGAAAAGTATGGATATAATTGATATCAATAAATATTATGAATTTAAGCCGTGGTATGAAAGGATCATTGCTGATTTTGGGTTTGATATAAATTTGGATAGAGAAGCGCGGGACTTACTTCTTAATTTTTTCAAAAAACGCAAAAGAGATTTACATATCACAGATACTCTACAGGAATTTAGCACACGTATCCAGAGTTCTTCCAATATTCTGATTTATGGTTGTGGACCAAGCTTAGAGCGTACTGTGGAGAAAATGCGAAATAATATTGGAAATTCGTATATTAGGAAGCAAGTGCATTTAGCTGCAGATGGGGCAGCGGTGTTATTAAGAGAAAATCATATTCCCGTGTTGGGAGTTTTTACTGACCTAGACGGAATTACGTCTAAAGAGTTCCATTATGCAGACTTTGTAATCGTCCACGGACACGGGGATAATCTCAACAAATTGAATGAGTTCCAGGGAGATATTATTCAGAAAGATAATGTGATCGGTACCACCCAAGTTAAGCCAAAAGGTCCCATCTTAAATCCAGGAGGCTTCACGGATGGAGACAGAATTTTCTATTTCCTCAGAGAGGTTCTCTTACCGACTCAAAAGCTCTACCTAATAGGGATGGATTTTAATGGAAAAATAGGGAAATATTCAAAACAGAATTATACAGAGAACCAAGAGGCAAGTTTGGTGAAGCGAAAAAAACTTCAATATGCAACAAAATTATTAGATGCTCTTTTTGACAAGATTAATAATGAAATTTATTTTGTAGATTCCACCTTGGGTGCGGAGACGAAGCATGGTGAATATATCGCTTTTAAAGAGTTTATGAAGAAGTTAACACACTAAGGCGTTATATTTTAAAATCTCTAATCCCTTGTTTGGTAATTTTATAAAGCAGTTTACGCTCTGGGAGTTTGTGCGAGTTTACTATATGTGCATAACATTTTTTTCCTTCTTTATGTTGAAGATAAATTTCTTCGGAGAAATAATGGTTGAGATAAGGCAAGCCAACGGGCAATTCTTTTATAATGGCAGATTCCATAAAATTCGGCGATACTTGAGCGGTGAGCAAAGTGATCAAGTCATATTTATGAGTTATATGGCATATGGCTTCTAATATAGAAATTAATTCATTTTTAGCCTTATTAAAGGTAGATTCGTGAGAACTTTTTTCAGAGCGATAATGATTATTAATACTATCGATGAGAAATATTCTAATGGGTTCCTTTCTCAGCAAATCTTCAATATTCTCAAAAGATTTTAGCAAAGCAGCATTACTCAGTAAATTTGACACAACTATACATTTTAAAAGCGGATCAGAAGCAATTTTCGCATATTCCGCTAATTGATTTATCCGTTCGGGACGGAAGGTATTCTCTGTATCAAAATATAAAATGACGCGTTGATCTAAAGGTTTGAATTTATCAGAAAAGAATTTGTAACCTTGAAGGCAGATTTGGTGGCAAAGTTGAGTTTTTCCTGTCCGTGGATCACCAAATACGAGATAAACATTCCCAGAACACAAACCCCCTCCTAAGATGAGATCAAAATTATTTGCACCAATTGAAATCCTGGTTTCAGTTTGCCGGTTATGATATTTCTCTTTTTTTTTCTTAAGGTCTATGATCTGCTTTCTATCGATACCTAATACTCTTGGTAGATCCATCCTTTTCTCAATATACTAGTTTCACTATATTATTTAAAATTGTATTAAATTATCAACTCAGATTTTAAAACACAAAATTAATTTTTGATCGATCGTTAAGTTAAAATTATATATAATAAGATGTTCTATTATTAAAATTTGAGATATCATTTTGAAAACAACAATATACCGTCCGAAAGATAAGATGGAAATGATCTTCTATTTATATCCCTTTCAAAATGATAGCTGAAAGAAGTATATCAAGGAGATTCTCAGATGGGTAAAAAGAAGGAACAATGTCCATATTGTGGTAAGTGGTTTGTATATCTAAGTAGACATAAATGTAAAGTTAAGGAGCGGATGGAGAGTCAAGAAGAGGAAAAAAGTACGTCGGAAAGGCGGATGGAAAGGATTGAAGAACGGAGAAAAGAGCTCACTCGCAACTTAACAAAACAAGAAAAACAAGTCCTGGATGTGATAGATAAGGAAGAGGAGATTTTTTTTAATGACTTAGTGAGCAGATTTGATATAGAACGAAACAAGCTCGATGAGATTGTAGATATTTTAGCATTACAATCGAGGATTAAGGTGAGAAGAGAGTTAGTGGATGCAAGCTGGAGTAAACATATCTTCGCAATAAAAGAAATAGATGAAGAGAGAGAAGGTATTAAAGTACAAGAAAAAAAAGTTGATAAAAGTAGACCCGATTGGATATGGGATATATTTAACAGACAACCTTGCTTTATTTGTCCGTTTACCGAGCAATGCGCAGATGATAATCCAGATGTTTATAATCCTCATTATTGTCCTTGGCTAAGTGATTGGATTAAGATTTCTTTAGAAGGAGAAGAATATACGGTCGATTTTGAAGAATATCAAGAAGAATTATATGAAGAACAATAAATCTAATTCTTATTCAATCCAATAAGATAAATCTCATTACTTTTCTTTTTAGATGCTTGCGGTTTATAGGCTTTTCCAACCCGAAACTCTTTTTTGAAATGATCATATAATTCTTTAAAATCGGTCCCTTGGAAGCATTTTATCACTAAATTTCCTTTATTTTTTAAGAAATCTTTTGCCAGAGTAAGAATATCATAGCATAAGCGTATTTGTTTGATATGGTCACTGAATTTATTGCCCGATTTATTAATTGACGCATCTGATAATATAAGGTCTAATTTATCGTCAAAATATGATGCAATTTTTTTCTTAAACTCGGGCTTGGTCGCATCCATTTTGACTGTTTCCACATTCTCAATCGGCGACACTCTATTAATATCCACACCAAGGATCTTAAATTCATCTCGATGATAATATCTGTCATTATACTTTTCGGTATTTTCTTCAGCATATTTTTTTGCAACTTGAATCCATGAGCCAGGAGCAGATCCGATGTCTAAGATATAGAATGCGCGCTTAAAAATATTAAATTTATTCTGAATATCTATGAGTTTGTATGCCGAACGAGCTCTATAACCTTCTTTTTTAGCTTTTTTATAGTGTTCATCACGCTTATGTCGATGGGACTCATCAGAAGTCATAACCTACACCTCCTTTTCAAGTCGTAAAAGTATAATTTTTAAAGAATCAATATCCATGTCTGTTTTAATTGATGTGAAATCAAAATGTGTTCGAGAAGCCCTGTATCCTTCTTTCCTTATCGTTTCTATGATGGTTTCCATTTTTGGTATAGTATTAGAATTAATCACTTTACAGATTTCATGAATATTATAATATGAGATGGGCGTGGTCAATTCTTGGGCGCAATATTCTAATATGCGTGCTAATTTCTTTCTATTATTCAGAGCACTCATTGCATTGTATTCTTTTAGTTTGTTAATAAAATTCTCATCATGAATCTTTCCCGTCCATAAAGGGCCAGCATAATCCAAATGAGTTTTTTCTCCACAGAGACTACACTTCAATTTATCCTGCAGGGGAGAGTTCTGTACGATAAATCTATGTCCACATTTTTTACAATAAATAAGAAATTTATAAAAAGCTATTTGATTTGCCACTTTCTTTTTTTCTGGGAATGTTATTAAGAATATCCTGATAAAGTGACGATGATAAAATGTCAACAACGGAGTAATTCCTAATCCATTTATATTTGCTATTCGTGAGAGAAAATACAGTAAAATTCGAGCACCTATTTCCTTACAAAATTCATTATGAAGTGGTTTTGCCATATATTTTCTAAGACATGCTTTTGGTTTGACCCCAAATAGAACTGCTGTATCGGTCGCAGTTATGCATAAAAACCCTCCTTTTTTTTGAATAGCCTTAAATGCGGTATCAATATAGAGATTTGGGGTTCCAAATGGATCAATAGAAATAATATTTGGTTTTTTTGCTACGGTAAGGTTGTTTGTTAAATATTTATTGGTTATTTCACTTAAAAGGTAATTTGCATCTTTTCGTGATACTTTTATTTTGATACGATTATTTTCCATACCATTTAATCTGAGATTTTTAATAATCAATTGCTTTGCCGTGGGATTAATATCGTTTATATATATTTTCTCAATATTTTTGCATTCTTTCAGTATTCTAATCGATCCAATTCCAGAGCCCGCCATGGAATCAATAACAATTAATTTTTTTTTATTATAATAATCACTGTAGGTCTCAACCGCTAAACATGTTATATCTCGATTTATTTCCATCCCCTTATTATAAAACACTTCCATAGATTTTGTGGGAATAGAACTCAAATCCTTATTAAAGAGATAGAATTTAGCTTGACCTTCTTCTAAAATGCTAAGTTTATCGGTATCAAGGATGGAATTTTCTGAGTTCATCTCTAAAAAACCATATCTATTCTATTTGATTGTAAAGCAATACAGCATATTTGCTTCCAATAAGTCCACCACATATACTTGAGTGGATCTTTTCAACATTTTCTTTAGTTAAAGTTGAGACATTTTCAATTTTTTCGACTTTGTCAAGATCTTGTTCAACCCCAATAATCAAAAATTCTCCTCCAAGAGATTTACAAATAAATGCTAGAGGAAGCCATTCATAATAAAGACGCAGTTTTGGTTTGGGGGAGGGAAAATAAGCATAAATCCCACCGTATTTAATCACGGCGTGGAAGTCTCCAACAAAAGACCCAGAATATCTATCTTTAAAATTCTTTCGAATTAAGTTCTGTTTGTATTTTTGACATTTTTCCGGCCAATCTTTCGGGTCGCCTCCTAAACAGCGGATACCTCCCTCCTTTGGGTTAGGCATTTCAATTTCTTCCAAAAATATAAAATGATAAAATGTCATTGAATAAGGAGTTGTATCTAAGATAAATTCAGCGACTTTTCCATTAATTGATAATATTAAGTTAGTAAATATCCCATATAATACATAAAACGCACAAATTATTCCTTCTTGCTCATCATAAATCCCAACAATAGTTCCAACGGTTCTATTAACAGCGACATTAGATGATCCGTCAACAGGATCAATTGTTATACCGAATTTTCCATTGCCTAATACTGGTTCAGCCTCTTCACTTGCGATGTATGCATATTCAACATCTGCCTCCTGAATTGCTTTCATAATAATAGAATGTGTTAAAACATCCTCATGAATTTGTTCCTCTTCATATATATTTTCTGCGATTTCTTGACTCTCAGTTATATGCATCCTGTAATTTATTTCTCGTGAAGTAATTCCGCGTTCTAATAAACCACGTATAGGGATGGTGGCTTCTGCGATGGTTTCGATTAATTCCACCAATTCCCCCCTTCGGGGAAAATATTTTGGGACGTTTTTTTGTAAATATTTTGATAATTTGAGACCCTCTTGATTTTTCTTGTTTACAACTGACTTTTTCATAAATCATACATCTCTCCGTGATATAATAGTATTAATTCATCTTAACTCAAAATATTTTAGTAAGGAAAAAAATAAGGCCTACAAAATTACGGATTTTCTAATCAAAAATTTTAGATACGAAATATTTTTTAATTGAGAAAAATGAGGAATTGGTTGAAGATTTGATGATTGAAGAGGATCATCAAGTTAATATCAGAGATCCTAAAGAATTCATCAATTTAAGAAAGATACCAATTGAAAAAGTTGATTTGGTTATTAATACCTTAAATGACACCACACAGTCTATTCTCATTACAAAACCGATTCTAGATTTGAATAAGGACTGCAAAATCATAACGAGAATGTTTCTTGATGAAGTTGCTGATGTTTTAATGAATAAACCATTTAATACAAGAATGATTAACTCTTCTAAATTAAAATTAGAGATAATGAAGAGAGAGATTATCAAGTGTGTGGTTCTAATTGAAATCCATTATTAGTTAAAGTTGAAAAGATTTCTATCGGTGTCTTATCATTAATTTTTTTAATTATTAATTTTCTTTTATTTATCACGTTAGTCCGTTCGATTTTCATAGACCTTGTGACCCAGTATTCCATTACACTTCCACCTGCTTGAACTTCCTTAATTTCTCCTATTGCTGTTTTTTTGCTGGATTCATTAATAATTAATATATCGAGAGTATAATTCTGCTTTAGATAAACTAATGTAGCTAAGATTTGATTTAATTGGTAATTAAGACGCACATTTCTTTCCACATCTTTACTGTTAAGTTCTAAGCGATACAAATCCGTTAAAGAATCAATAACTAACATCTTCGGAATTATATCCCCCTCATTTTTATTTAGAAATATGAATTCTAAATTTAATATCGATGTATAAAGTTGAGAAAAGGTATTTATAAGCAGTAGGTTAAGATGGGAAGTCAGAAAGTTTATATCTAGAATCTCATGTGTTTGAGTGGTCTTAAATAGTTTGTTATAGGGAAAATTTGGTTTTGTATAAAAATAAATTACGTCATTTTCTTTTAAAACAGAAAAAAGAGAAAGTTGTAAAGCAAGAGTTGTTTTTCCTACACCGAAATTACCATATATTGAATATAACCCGTTTTTCGGTTGATATTTCCGAAATATCTCGTAAAGTCTATTATGTGAGGAAAAAACCATCTTTATCAAGATTATTAAATTTAATTTTAAGATTATGATAAAAAACTTATTTTTAAAAATTAAAAATCTTTAGTATATTTCAGATTTCATGTTTTATTGATTTTTGGAAACCTTATTCAGAGATTAACATTTTTTCTCAAAAATTTTTAATTTTTATTACATTCCTTTACATAATTTGAGAAAAAAGGTATTTATATTAACAAATAACTCGAAATTTTTCTTTAAATTAAATAAGGAATTGAAAAGATTGAGAATTCCTTTCACAGTTTTAAACATAGGACAGAGAATTCCCAATATTAATTCTGTTGTTCTTACAACCTTAAAGGAAGTTTTTAATATTAATAATTACAACGAAAAAAAGGTCAATTTCGTTCCCTATAAAGAGGGAGAAAATTTTGAAAAATATCTTTTTGATTTTCTTAAAATTTATCAATGTGGATTTAAAGAATACTCAAAACTTCTTTTTTCAATAGACCCTGGTGAAACAATTGGAATGATTGTCTTCTTAGATGGGATGTATTTTTATTCCAAAACATTCTTTACTAAACAAGATATGCTCATAGATATTAGAAAATGTATTACTAATATTGAAGAAGAGAGCATGAATGAAATTAAATTAATATTTAAAATCGGTAGAGGTGTTTCATATCCCTTTATCCTTGAATTCATCACAAATATTTATCAAATATTTCACAAAAAAGAAAATATTAGAATCTATTTGATTAATGAAATAAAATCTTCAAAATTTAAATTGCATAAAAATTTTAAGAGTTTGTCTAAACACGAGGCATCAGCATTAATATTAGCCCTTAGGAAGGGAGTAAAAGTTGATAAAGACACCTATCAAAAATTCTTTGAATTGAAAAAGTCAGATAAAACACTTAAAAAACAATTGGTACAAGAATTGAATGAAATTTCTTTTCTAAATCGGAACATAGATCTCTTAAAAAAATTAATTATCGACTTATTAGATTGTAAAATCACTATTGATAAAGCATTTGATATAATCAACCAAGAGATAGTACTTAAACAATATCCCGAATGAAAAAGAGTTATTGGCTATTTAACCTATAGCTTTTTTTAAAATTGCTATAAAGATTTCTTCTCAACTGTTGAAAGAAACCTTTTTCAAAGTGGGAGATGAATTTATAGAATAATAAAGGATAATTAGAAAAGGTTTTATACCATAAAAAGAAAGATGAAATAATACAATTTCTTAATAACTGAAGTATTATGGTAGAAAAACGCGAAGAAAAAGAACAAGGAAAATTACGGAGAGAACTAGGATTAAGTTCAGTAGTCTTTTTTCTATTCGGATATATTGTTGGGGCGGGTATTTTGCTACAGACGGGAACAGCTGCCGCAGAAACGGGACCCGCATTGTGGTTAGCTTTTATAATAGCTGGGATTCCAAACGTGGTGAGCGCAATAATCATTTATTACATTGTTTCTGCCTTTCCCGTAAGCGGAGGAGCATGGGTATATACCTCCCGTCTATTAAGTCCATTCATCGGATTTCTGGTTCTGACCTCCTTAATGATTCATATCATCGGATCATTAGCGTTTATATCCATGGGATTTGGAATCTATTTGGAAGATTTTTTTCCCGGGATCACATATATCGCGGCAATTATCATCCTTCTAATATTCTATGCGATAAATATACTCGGAGTTAAAATTGCAGGATGGGTACAAATAGTTCTGGCCATTTTTGGAGATTTTCTTATATTGGTGTTGTTTATAATATTCGGATTACCTAACGTTTCATTTGAGAATCTTGCAGGGATTGGTGATCAAGGTCTTTTTCCGACGGGTTTTGTTGGTATTTTTCTTGGTGCGGTCATATTGAGTTTTAGTTATGCGGGTTTTACAGCGATTATTGAAATAGGAGGAGAAGTAAAAAATCCGAAACGGAATATCCCTTTGGGTATATTCATTAGTCTTATAATGGTGTTAATTCTTTATATCTTGGTATCCCTCGTCTTTACAGGCGTTTTTAATTATACAGAATTGAGTACCGGTGATAATAAAACAATTATTAATGTCTTTACCCAAATAGGGATACAGGGGGGCTTTTTAATCTTTCTAAACATCCTAATTTTAATAGCCATCGCATCAACAATCCACGCGGTTATTCTAGCTTATTCACGAGATCTTTTTTCTGCAGCGAGAGATAGGATGCTTCCTTCCGTTCTTTCGGATGTGAATAAAAAGTTTGGAACGCCACATTGGTCTGTTTCATTTTTCTGTTTGAGCGCCCTTATCTTGCTGGTATTTCAACCTGGTTATGAGGATCTTCAATATTTAAATGCTCTCACTATTTCTGTCCCATCCCTAATTCTAGCCTTTATTCCATATCTTCTCGGAAAAAAGTATCCGGAATTATTAGAAAAGTCAAAATTCAAAATCAAGAGACCTTATCTCGTGATATTGGTGATTTTTAACGTTGCTTATAGTTCGCTATCAATTTTAGCGATTATCGGAGTTAAATGGTATATAGTCGTAATTGTGGCCATTTTATACCTAGTTGCTATAATCTATTATTTCGTAAGGAAAAATTGGTTAGCTAAAAAGGGCATCGATTTGGAAGAAAAATGCAAAAAAATACCCGAAGAAACCTTAGAAGTTATCTAAATATTACCATTTCTTTTTTTTTATTTAGAATCAACGGGATAATCCTGGAAGAGTTTCCCCCATTTTTTTTGCTTAAATTGTTTGATTCGTTTCTTTCCAATAGTTGGATACCAAAGCAGATCATGGTATATCAGACTTCCGAGAATGGGTAATGTCATAAACAACTTATTGTGTAGCAGCGGCTCTAAGAACCTTAGAGATCCCTTGCGAACCATTTGATCTCCCCAAATAACCATACTACGTTTTACTGTAAAATTCCAATTTACATCTGAAACATCTTCACCAATTATCTCTATCTGATCAAGATCACCGCACCCAAGCCCCTCATCATGCGCTAATTTAATGGCGGGTAATTTCATAGGTTCAAAGCCGAGCATTTTAGCCACAACCGTGTCTACAGCGACTTGATCGTAACCCGCAATAAGATAATTTTTAATTCGGGGAATCATGGTACGTGGCCCCGCACCATCTCCGCATACTGTCCCATCTACAATACCCATCATTTCGGGATGGATCTGTTTTTGGATAATTAATAAATCTACAAGGACTTCGGACATAAATTGATGGCTAAAATGTCTTCTCTTAGTTAAAAGGCCTCCAAAGGCATTCTTCATACAGCATGTGATTCCTCCATTCTTTAATTCTTCCTCTTCTGTGTGTTTTAACGATCCGCCCTTTGCTCCTGTGTGACCGTGTGTTTTCATGGTGGGTAAATGAATGATTGGTTTTCCCACATAGAATTCAGGGATTTTAAAGCCTTCAGGAAATATTTCTGAATCGAGCACATGTAATTCTTTATCCTTAAATTTGAGAAATTTTGATCGAAGCGATTCATAGGGAACAAAAGGTACTCGAGTTAATGGAACAAACCAGACGCCGTATTTATCAATTATTGGACCCCATTTATTTCCCTTGAGGCCTTTTGCTATGTTTGTGACCACCGTTCTATTCTCTGCTGTGAATATCTTTTCTGGGTGATAGCCATCTTCTATCATCTTTTTTATTACCCCCTCGACTTGCCATGGTGGGCTACTGCACGCAGGAAAAAATTTGGACCAACTTAAATTCAATTTAATGATTGTTTTCTGATCTAGTGGGTAATTCTGTTGATAATTTGTCATATCCATGAGACATGCATAATCTTCTAGCACCGTTTCCGGAGTTGTTTTTATGGCATAAACTTTAGGATTTTTAGACGAGCTCATATTTGGTTAAAGGTATTCTCGCATTTTTATTTTATTGATTATCGTGATTAAATGATAAAACGGTGAGGATCTGGAACCCATGCTTATTGATAGTTTGGAAAGAAGAGCTTGTTTAATCTCTTCAAGAGAATTACCTTGAGGAGTTTGGATAAGAGTGTATCCATTGCCAATTTCCTTATAATGATGTGCGTCGGATCCCGCGGTTTCGAACAGATTATATTTAGTTTTAAACTCTATTGCCTTTTTGATGCATTTATGAAACATGATCCTTGAATTCATAATCTCTACTCCATCAATATATTTTTTGATAATTTTATCATTAATTAGGTCTGTTTTAAGATGATTCCGTCTTATAAAATCAAACGGGTGGGGAATAATTACTAAACCCCCATAATCTCTTATTTGATTTACAATGTGGAAGAAATTGTTATTTTCACAGCTGACTTCATCTTCGAGGAAAAGTCCGATCACCTCACCAATGTGAGTTTCAATCTCCATTCCGGGTATTAAAATGAATTCATGCTTCTTAGCCTTATCTTTTAGCTTCTTGTAAGCTTTAATTGTATTATGGTCACAAATCGCTATACCATCTAATTGTTTCTTTTTTACATACTTTATTAGATCTGGGAGTTTAATTAGAGAATCTCCAGAATAAACGGTGTGAACATGGAGATCTAATCGAAGGTTGTTCACGATATTCGGCTCTTTTATAAATGGGTTTATTTTTTTATAGATTAAAATTTAAGATAAGGTTAATAATGTCAATAATTTGACTGAAGTAAAACGAATAAAATAATACGGCACCTAAAATGAGTCCCGCGATTAATATTTGTGTATCTGTGATCGCCTTTTCTGTATTTCTGGCGATCTCTGGCTCTGCTGATGTTAAATACATATATCGCATTAATACAAATAATAAAATGGGTATTGTGAGGATGGTAAGGTATTCATTGGGATTGAATTGGTCAGGGGAGAATAAGTCAAATTTGAAGATTAAATACAGACTATAGGTCATAAAAATAGAGCCAGCCGTGATAACATGAAATTGATCGAGCAGTTTTATTGAATATTGATTATACACTTTCTTATGTTTAATTGCATCTTCCTTATTACCTAAGATCATTAAATCTCCTTTCCTTTTAGCAATCACCAAAAATAATGCAACTTCAAATATAGAAAGAAATAACCACGCGGAAATATATTGATTTATTAAAACGCATCCCGCTAATGCTCTCCATAAATATCCCGTTGATAAGGTTAAAATATCGATAAATGCAAAATTCTTGAACACGTGGTTATAGAGTTGCCCCGTGATAATAATTAATAATAGCAAAATAGCAAAAGTAATATTTGGAACGATAAAGATTAAGCAAATTACAATTGTGAGAATTATTAAAACTAATAAACCAATTGCAAAAGAAATAGATAACTCACCTGAAGCAAGAGGTTTTTTTTTTAGCTTTTCTGGATGTTTTTTATCACTTTCAATATCCAATATATCATTTACAATATAATTGATGGAAGATGTAAGACATAGTAAAATAAATCCAATAATTAATAAATACCAATAGCTAAACGTAAATAGATTTACACTAAAAAACAACCCAACGAAAATTAAAACGTTTTTATAATATTGCCTTACTCTGATTAAATGTATAATATTTCGTATCTGATTAAACATATAGATTTTAAAAAAAATTATTAAAATTAAACTTTATTGCTAAATCAAAATCTCTTGAGGCTTTATCTTTTTAAAAAGATAATACCCAATTTTGGAAAAGAAACTTGTTTCAGATTTTAATTGGATAATCCCCGTTTTGTAGCTAAAGCTTACAAATTCAATTTTATCTTGTTGTAATATTTTTAATTCATTGAAAATTGTACTAATTTCTATTGATAAATGCTTGTTTCTAAGGTCCTCTTCTGAAGTCTGATTATAATTAACTTTTTCGACATACCCTATTTCTATATTATTTACTGGTTTTTTCAAATAAAAATATGCTCGTATCTGTTTGTTTCTCATCCATTCTAAAAGTTTTTTTGAGTTTTCTAAATTGCTCTCATTTTTTATAATTTCAAATTGAATATTTTTCGGTTTAATTATCAAATCTTTTAATTTACGGGTTAAAACCATGGCTTCACCATTTTCACCATTTTCACCCATTGAATTTTTTAATTCTATTTTCGATTCCTTTAAATTTTCTTTTTTATGAAGAGCCGTGCATTCAGCTAATCCTAATAAACCTTTTCTCTTGAGAAATACATCTTTATTAAGAAAATTTTGAATCTTTTCGATGGAAAAAGGAATTTTAGTTTTTTTAATGGGTTTTTTGATAAGATTATTGTTCTTATCGGTAAAAATATAAAATCCACTTTTAGAGTCCTTATCAAATTGAATATTTTCAAGTTTCAGCACGTTTTTTTTTGAGAAAATATAATGTTCACCTATATTTACTTGCGTTTTTGTAAAATGGGAAGGTGGTAAAAACTCAATCTTTTTAGATTTGTAATTAAAAATCTTAAAACAGAAATTATCAGAAATATCATCTTTAATCTTTAAGGATATCAAATTTCCATATTTATAATCACCATTAATTATGTTTTTAAATAAGAAGCTCTTTTGAAAGTCATATTTATATTTTTCATCGAGTTCTAAATCGTGTAAGAATTTTGAGATATCTTCAATACGGAAGAACTCTTTAAACTTTTGATTTGCAATAGTCTGAAAATTTATTCTTGCTTGATAATATTTTTGAGCAAATTTTTTCTGATTTTTTTTTCTTAGATACAATAAAGGTAATAATGTTTCTTTGTAGGGATTAATATCTTCGCTTAAAATCGCCAATATTCTATGGTAGGTTGGTGGATGAGAGTTCAGAAAATTTCCTAAAAGGGAAATTTTTGACGGTTTAATCATTGATTGATTAATATATTGTGCCGTACTAACATAATCCAGCATTTTGTTTTCTCTTGAGATCTTTTCATCGCATAATAGCATGGTATTTAATCCAATTTCTCTTCCAGATGCATAAAAACTTTCTAGATTATATAATGCTTTCACAAGTTCTTGTCCATAGCCTCCTGTTTTAGCCCTCTTATCTGCATATCCTTCCAAAATCCTCACGAAAAAATATAGTATTATATAAATACCAAAATTGATTACCAAGAAAAGGATAAAGGGTATTTGAGGAGATCCAAAAGTATAATCATAATAGGTGGCGGGAAATCCAAAAATCCATCGAATAATGAGATCCATAATTGTGATTAAAGCTAAGATAAAGGTATGGTTTCCCTTAGTATGGGCTAATTCATGCGCGACAATTCCCCTAATTTCATCCTCTGGGAGATTATCAAGGCCTTCTGCTATAATTGCTATTCTCTTATCGAAAAAGGAACCATATGCCATAGCGTTTAATATTGGATATTGTCCAAATCCAACTTTTACTCTACCTTTAATATTTAAATCGCTTTTGACTTCTTCCACAAGTTTTTCAACTGTCACGTCTCTAATTCTCTTAATTCCAAGGAGTTTATCCAATAAAAATCCAGAAGAGAAATAGATTATAATGTTTACAATAATTAGCACTAGATAAATGTATCTGTAAAAATCGATCGGAGTATATTGATTTATAAAAACAACTCCAATCCACCCTAGAAGATAGAGAAAAAGAGTTAAATATTGAGGGCTCATAAATCTCCAGACTACGATATACTTTCTGCCAAAAAGAATGAATCCCAATATTAGAATAATCCAAAATGAAAATGCAAACGAAGTATTCAATAGGAAAGGATCGTTGAGATATGCTGAAATTAATCCAGAGATAAAAATAACGTTATATGTGACTAAAGAAATTACCAAAATCTTATTTATCACGGGATAGTCTTTTAATTCTGCCACTCCTATCCAAAGATAAATACTAAACGATCCCATAAGAGATGTGAGAAAGTCTTCAGTGATAAAATAGATAAAGAAGAAAAAAAACAAAAGTGCGATGATATCAGACATTTCGCTTCGTTTACCATTTTTTACCCAAATATAAATCTCCTCTAAACAAACTAAATATAGAATTAATGTGATAATGAATCTCCAATTTGTAAAAAGACCAAATATATCAATTGAAAAAAGCCAATTAATTAAGAAAAAGGCTGTTATGGAGCTAAATAATACTATAATAGAGAGAACCAGTCGATAATTTTTGTTCAGTTAAATCTCCTATGATTTCTAATTAATAGATTTCTATATATTTGAATATAAAATCCTCTATTCTTGAATTATTGATTATTCTAACTCTAGTTGATTATTTAAATAAATTATTGTTAAAATATACCACACACCAAGTCCAGGTAAGACCGCAATAAGAGATACTACAATATTGAGAGGTATTTTAATAAAATACAGATCAATAGTAATTTGAATTGGGATAATTATAATATCAATTAAATACAATATAATAATTCCAATAAAATATAGGATAAGCATTTGAATAGCAATATCTCTAATTCTCGGAAAAAAGTACATCAGCAATATAATAATCACCAGACTTGGCAGCGAAAAAATAAAAACCCAAAAAATGTTAATTTTCTCCAAAGTCAAACACATTAATAGTGTGGTCAATATACCTAAAAATCCGCTAATAATGGAAATCAAGTAAATTTTTTTCACTAATTGTGATTCTGACAAGGGCCCTTTTGCTAATATCATCCGAGGCACTGTTATTAAAGCACTTTTTTGTTCAGATGCTTTAATCCTATCATCTTTAAGTAAAACAATATCATCTCTTAATTCATGAATTTCTTTACTCTCAAAAAACCCTCTCACAGAGGAGATATAGTAAAAGCTATTAAATATATGCGTTAATAGCGTACAGAAAGCTGCAGCGAGTAGCCCACCAAAGAGGGCGATGCTTGCTATCATAACACCCATCGATAAGGTACCAACATCTCCGGGAAATACTTTAGCAGGATATCTATTAAAGAGATAAAAAGGGATAATTACGGAAAGAGAAATTATAGAGAACATTAATCCTTCCATAGTATTCCAGATAAAACTGCATACTAATAAAAATCCAATGGCAATAATACACGTTCCAGAACCCTCTCCGTTGTATCCCTCTAACATATTTACGGTATTCGCAAACACAATTACTACCAAAGGGATCAAGATAGGATAAATCATATTAAGCCGTAAACGACTCAGAATCGGCAGTACAGGATTCTGAATAGCGATGAGCCCAAGATAATTAGCCAAAAACACGGCAGATCCAATCGTTAAGGTTAAAAGTAATTTATAGCGGGTCCTCAATCTGACTCTATCATCAATAAAACCAATAATCCCTGCAATAATGACAGTAAATAACACAATTAAGATGATATTTCTATAATCGGTAAAAATGATTGCCAGAAAAATGGAGGGGAAGATAAATCCGATCATCATTCCTAATCCACCAGATTCGGCAACTTCTGGACGGGTATTTTTGTGGATATCTGTTCCAACATAACCTTTTTTCTTCATATATTTGATAATGTAGGGCATAATCAAATATGTTATAACAAAGCCGATAATCCCTGCGATACTTAGATACAAGATGCTATAAAAATCCCATCGTATATTAGTTGGATATATCATTTATAAGAGTATTAAGTAATTTTTATTTAATTTTTGTATAGTTTCTATATATGAATCCGCACATAATTATAGCAAATCTTCACGGGATTTTCAAATTGTTGAATTTTTTTTTTAAAATGCTTAATTCTGTCATTATCGAATCCTTGATTAAGTACATGGATTGATCTGTCTATGATTCTATTTAATTCTTCTATATGTTCCAAGGGAAATCCATTGTTCTTTAAAAACATTTCTTGCGGTGCCGTTGGACCGGGGAAAAATTCTATACTCGGCACGCTCAAGAGACTCGATTCCCTTACAATAGTTCCACCCCCGCTAATAACCAATCCACTATAAAAACAATAATCATCTAGATTGGGTAAATAACGAGTGATTATTAAATTGGGATTATCTTCATATTTCTTTAGAGTTTTCCGTAAAAATTCTTCTTGATTTCGGTTTCGTGCCAGTAGAAAATATTTATGGTTGGGAAATTCTTTATATATTTGGGGAAAGATTTCACTAAGCATCGTCTCATCGGGCTTTAATTTGTTTATAAAATAGCATGCCGCAGAGGGTTCACTTCGCATAATCACGTAGTTTCCCATTTGTAAATCATAGTGTTCTAAAACTGATGGATCAGGTTTGAAATTTGATAACCATCCAATTTCATCGATTCCATTGTATCGAATAATTTTCTTAGGATCCGCATATAATTCTATATAGGATTCCTTGGGAATACATTTGGGGGTAATTAGTTTGTCTATAAACGGAAAAATCAATTTACACACGGGCTCATTTCTCGGCTCATCATTAAACCCGATTGAAGGAATTTGAAGTCCATAAGCAATTCTAATAGCTTCCACAGAAATAAAGTTGACTAGATAGTCTGGATTAAACTCAGCAACATAAGTAAAAAGCTCTTCTAATCTTTTTATATGAGTCTTTAATTTCTCTTCTAAGCTCGCTCCACCATGTTTCCCCACCTTGATATAGTCAACATCATGATCGTCTAATATTTGAAAAGTAGAATCGTAATCTCTTGCAGTAATTAGTAAATTAACACCATCTTCTTGGAATTGTTCTATAAGAGAATTAAACATGATTGCTGCTTTTGGTTGCTCAATATCAATCCAGATATTCCTTCCCGAAAGACTCATTTTATAATAATATGTGCTTTTGAGTTTAATAGTTATTTCTCATATTAAAATTTAGCATGAATAGTACGTAGGGGAACTATATTAAGCGAGTTGTTGAAGATATTTTCAAAAAATTAAAATTTGGAAAAGATTGTATATTTCTTCAAAAAAAGATAATCCGATCATATTGCAACTTTTTCCTTTAAAATTGCTAAAATCACTGTTTAATCTAAAGATAATTAGTAAGCTTTTTAAAATGAAATTATAGCCCGGCACAGATTCGAACTGTGGTCACAGGGTTCAAAGCCCCGGATGCTTGGCCGTTGTGCACGATATAATTTCATATATCGTTCTACACCACCGGGCTATGGTTTTATAGACGCTGTTGTATGATATTATAATTCAATACAATTTAAAAAATCATTTGAGAGCAAATGGTTTTAAATCTAATGTGAAAAATTTTTCATCTAATAAATTTTTTTTGCTTTCTAAGAATTGGAGCTCGGATTCTTTATCTCGATATTCATCGGGAAGCATGCGAGGAATTGTTTCAATAATTGGATACCACCGTTTACACGATTCACATAAAAGAAGTCCAGAATCGATTTCCGCATCAACTTTCAATTTATTTAGAAATTCAAGCTCAGCCAATCGCTCCTGAAACCCGTCCAGATTAAGATTTTGCGAAAGGTTCTTCAAATCATTATATATGGATTCTTTTGCAAGATTTAAGCATTTTTTACTTGTCTCATAAGGGCTGCGATCTTCAATATGATTTAATTCTTTAATACTAGAGAGTAGAGCATCCATATAGTCTACAAGTGGTTTTGGCTCAATCACGATATTATCTTTTATGAGAATTTGATGTTCATTATCATAGTCGATCTGTATTGTGTCTTGTGACTTTAAACTCACACTATCACTTTTTTGATAATTACTAAGATAAGACCTAAATATCTCTTCTTCTGTTTGATAGGAAAAGATAAAAAGTTTTAGTGGAAAATGCTTACATATCGGACAAGCCAAGATATCAAATAACCACAATTTCATTATCAAAACCACCAATTAGTATTAAAGTAAATATGAACGTAATTGCTGAATGAAGCGACTTATCGTTCTATCGATCTTTTTTCTCCTTTTGAGAAAATCATTTGTTAGTTTTACATAAGCAGATCGAGAAGGCAATTTACCTTTACGATATCTCGAATCAAGTAATTTCAACCCATCTTCAACAGTTTGACGTTCAGCTTCTAAGACATCAAGCTTTTGTACGATATTTTCAAAAGTTTGACTTGCTTCCATTAATTCCTTCTTAAATGGCTTGATCTCCTCGTCAATCTGTTTTATTCGTGATTCATTTTTATCAACAAGATTACGATATTGTTTCTTTGTAAGTTTACGTCTTTTTAATTCTTCTTCTGCTTGCCGAATTTCTAATGTTAGTGCGTTCTTCTGCTCATAAAGAGAACAGAATTCTCTAATTTCCCTTAATGGTAGTTGTTCTTTCTCTATCTTAGGTAATATCCCTAATTCCTTTCTCTTCTTAATTATGACAATAAGAGCTGAGCAAACACCTGCAATTACTAAAAGAAGAATTATCGGTCGCATCAACATTTCAAAGATATCAATTGTATAGGTGAGCAGAATTTCTCGTTCTTCGAGATTACTCACATAATCTGACTCAAAGATGAGAATTTGCGAATTAATAGTCTCATCGTATATATCTGGAAGATCAGAGATTTGATCTATATTTAGAGAGCCTTCAATTCTTATCTGGGTTAGCTGATTTTTTACTAAATAATCAAAATTCGTCATTATCACATCTAATTGGACAGATTGTCTAAACCAGTCAAAATTTAGATAAATTCCTAAATTTAACTGGTAACGTAATGTGAATTGGAAACTTGAATTTGGTTGCATTGTTACTCGATTATTTGAGAGATCTAAATTAACCTGTTTCGATTTTGGGTTGTTTGGTAACTCAGTTACCGTGGTTCCTTCAATATTTCCTAAATTATCTTTTGTTTCTACATTAATTGCTGGATCAGGAATCCTAAGATTAAATCTCTGAACCGAGATAGAACCAAGATTTTTAATACGTATATCTTCCTCCACTCTTATGGTTCCCCACGGCGAAATTGTTATTTGTCTTGTGGATTCTTGAATTTCTAAGTTTGTGATTGAAGAATGTGCCATTGAAACATCTATGGTTCTATTATCACCCAAATTTTCTAAAAAGGGTTCTATATATGTTTGTGGCAAATCTTCTATGGAAAAAGTGATATGATTAGCTTGTGTAGTTCCCCAATCATCTTCAATACTCCCAGCACCAATAGGTAATTCTATAACAGCAATTATGCTTCCTTGTCCCTTATACGGTATAGAAGGATAAATAAGTCCACTATAAGAGATTTTCTGTTGAGACCCCGATGGTTCATATTTAAGTAAATCCTTATAGGATTGTGAAAAAATTATCGTTTTTCTCTGTCCGGGCAGTAGAGGAGAATCGAAATAGATCTCTATCATATTTTTATCTGTGTCCATTAATAACCCAGTATCCTCAGCTAACAATGTATTACCCCCACTTCCCTTTGCTTTATAGTATATTAAATCTTCTAAGATATTTGTAGGAATCCCCATAAAAATCGATGATACGGGGTTTTCAAAATCATTTCTAATTGTAAGATTATCCTCAATATTGACTAAACCATATCCGTTTATACTAATCGTTCGATTGATATTGGCGATAGTAATATCTGATGCCCCCTCTAAATTGCCAGATAAGTGTAGTGGTTCATTATAAACGGAAAATGGAGAAGATTTATTCAAAAATCTTGGAATCACAGAGCTTAGAATAAAAGTTGTGATAAAAATGGATAGTAGCACATAGAACTTCTTTTTATTCGGCATTGGCACTAATTTTTCCTTTCTTCATTAACTACTTAAATTAATATTATCAATTTTAGAAATTTATTAAGGTTTATTTTCTTTAAAAATCTGATATAATCAGTCGATTTTTTATTACTCTGTTCCACATTCGCAAGGATTTTTCATACATTTAGGGCATTTTTTTGGATACTTCTGAAGTATAGCGGATTGAATATCTACATCCAATAAATTTGCTAGTGAACATATCCATGCTACAATATCTGCTATTTCTTCTCCAATATTCTTCTTATCTAAATCTTTCGCTTTCAGAGCGCTGGAAAGTTCCCCTACTTCTTCTATTAGCCAATAAAAAGTTTTATTAAGACCTCTCTTAGAATCTTGGTGATAATATAGCTCCCGCATGAGATCTTGGAATTCTTTAATTTTCATTGAAGTATAAAGAAGCTTTGTTTTAGTAAAATAAAAGACATTTTGCCTAAAATATCTTTTTTAAGGTAAAGTGAATCATCTTTATTGGAGAGAAATAGTTTTTTAGTTTTAGATGATTATATTTTTTATACAATTAAAAACCTTTAAATAATCGATGTCAAAACGCCAATCAAGGAGAAAGAAAAGAAGATCGGGATCAGCACCTATGCCTATGGGTGGAGCGGGGTTAATGAGATTTTTTGAAGACTCTTCTATAGGTATTAAAATTAGTCCTATAGCAACTGCGATCTCTGCCGTAGCCCTTATAGCAGTGGTTATATTAGCCCATCTCGGTGTTTTTACTTGGCTATTCTCTCCTGCTTAAAGAAGATTTTAAAACTTAATCTTTATATTTTTATTACGCTTCTGAGAAGATTAAGACTTAATATTTATAAGACCACGGTTTAATAAGGAAGAAAAGACATATGGAACTAAAACGACGGCTTCAGGATTTATTGCTAATTTTTGGAAATAACCAGTTCACCTCCTTATTTAAAATTAAAAAAGCATTCAGTGCTCTATTTTATTCAATATTAGGAGCGCCTCTCGCTTCAAAAGACGGGCCCATCAGGCTTCAAATTGAAATTACAGACAGATGCAATTTCGATTGTATTATGTGTGACAGACATAATCTCCAAAAGATTAGGACTTTAAATAATATAATTTCCTACAAAACATTTAAAAGGTTGGTAGAGAATATAAACCCTTTATATCTTACTTTAAATGGACTGGGAGAGCCATTATTGAACACGGAAATCTATAAATTCTTGGAATTATGTAATCGCAAGAAAATAACTACCTCCATGCCGACCAACATGTCGTTAATGAATGATATTAATATCAAAAAATTGGTCGAAAGTCCCCCTACTATATTAACTTTTTCTTTACACGGCACAAATCCCCTGTCGTTTGAAGAAATAACCATGAGTTCAACATTTCATCGTTGCCTTGAAAATTTTGAGAAGTTACTTGCAAAAATTAACAGAAAAAAGACGATTATTCGAATTCTTTGCTGTCTTCAATCTAAAAATCTCGAAGAATATGAACCAATGTTTAATTATCTTAAAAAATGGAAATTACTTGATTCATTTAGGTTAGAGCCCGTCTTTGATTTTGGAGTGGATTCAGGAATTGTTCCAACAGATAAAAAACTAAAAAAAGCAATCGCTAAAATAAGTAAAGATATTGATTCTATAAGGGAAACACAGAAAGAAGTATTTTTTATCAATTGGCGTGAAAAATTAATAGAGTTATTAAATAGGAAAACTTTAAAAAACGAAACCCCATGTCTCACTCCATGGATCTCCACATATATCACCGCAACTGGAAAGGTTTTACCATGCTGTTATCTGACTAGCGAAAAATATGTTATGGGAAACATTTATAAAAATTCATTTCATGAAATCTGGAACGGAAAAAAATACAGAGAATTTAGATCGTTGCTCATCGATTCACGCGAAAATATCCCAGAATGTTATAGCTGTTTTTGGAATGATTATGACAGAGTATTGAGATATCGGTTAATCACTCTCGGGCAAACAAGATGGTTGCATTAAAAAAAATCGCTTTTTTAAAGTAGAAACTCACTTTAATCCGATTCTTTCATTTTTAGAAATAATTGATAGACTTTTTCTAATTTTTCTCCAACTTCTTGCCAAGTATAGCGTTGGATGAAGCGCCGAGCTTTTTCAATTAAGTTTTCTCTTTTCTTATCATTGGTTATTAAATCTACTATGGCGTCTGCAAGTGATTTGGGGCTTCTGGGTTTCACAAAAATAGCATTATCTTGCAGTACTTCCTTGAATACAGGAATCGATGAACATATCACGGGAGTTCCGCATGCGATTGCTTCTATCGGGGTTAATCCAAATCCTTCAAATGCATATGAATATGTTATGAAGATTTCTCCTAAACTATAGTAGATTGGAATTTGATCATCTGGGATATAACCTACGAATGATATATCCTTATATTTTTGTTTCCATGATTCATATTGATTTTGAGTCCTGAAATCTGGAAGACCTCCGATAATCAGATTCAATTCCGGAATCTTTTTCTTGGCGAGATAGTAAGCTCTAATAATATCATCTACGCCTTTGTAATAGGAAACACGACCAATATATAATATGGTAGGACCTTCCAGTCCCATCTTTTCTTTAAGTTTTCTCGCTTTTTTGGGAAAGGGCATAAATTTCTCTTCTATTGCTGAATAAAGATTAAAGATCTTATTTGGGCTTAGATCTGGGAATTCTTTCACCAAATCTTTCTTAATTTGAGTTGAACATGTAGTTATAAATCTTGATGTTTTTGCAATAAATCTAATTAAAATCTTCTCAAATGGGATTCGAGTAAAAAATCCTAGATCATGGATTGTGGATCCAAATTGTTTTTTATTTGCTAGTATGATAGGAAGTGCCCCTTTTGGATTATTTCCATGAATAATATCGAATTTGTGAGATCTTAGATATTTTATCACACCAATATAGAATGGAAAGATCCAAAAAAATCGTCTTGGTATAATATCGATTTGTTTTATATCTGGATCTTGTAATTTATAATTCCATTTTCCAGTGAGTAAGGTAATATTATGTCCTTGTTTTTTCAAATACTCATAAATACCTCTAAAAAATTTAGCAGTTCCATCCATAGAATCAGGTGGTATTTTAAAGGAGATAAGGCAGATATTTAATTTTCGCATCTTTATTGGCGAATTAAGTTTTGATATATTTTTTAGAATAAAGTTGAGTATTTATGTTAATTGTTGATAGCCATCCTCTGTGATCAAAATTGTTTCCTCTGATTGAGCAACATAGGCATCTTTTTCTTCTGAGAGTACATTGTGTTCTCTTAATTTTCCTTGCTGTATAAGCTCTTGGAGTCCAAAGGCGACACCTATTTGAAATTCCTCCCCTAACCATCTTTCTGCAAAAGGCAATGTTTTATAATTCCTATTTACAAAACCTAATATTTGCTTCGAACTCTTTCTTCTCAAGGGAACCCGCCCAGTATATGGGTTGAGTGCATAAATATGACAATTATTGGTACTATGGACTGACCCACTCCCCGTCGAAGCGAATATTTCAACAGCGAATACATCTCCTATTTCCATTTCGTCTCCACCTTGGGTTCCTAATTCTGGAAGGGCCTTGGTACCATGGACTCTCCACCGCTCTATTTGATGCCCACCGAGTTCTTTGATTGGATTATAGTTAAATCCTTTTACGATATCTTCAATTTTCTTCCCAATATCTTTTGTATTTACACCTGGTTTTGCCATCATTTTTGCTGCTTCTACTGCTGTGTCTGTCGCGGTAATAATATTTTGTAAAAACTTCTCCTGATTAAAATTTACGGAAAATGCTGTGTCAACAATATATCCTTCAATATGAACACCCAGATCTATTTTTACGAGATCATTTTCTTCTATAGTCAAACCATCATCTCGAAGTGGCGAGGTATAATGAGCTGCGATATTATTTATGGATAAGTTAACGGGAAATGCACACGCACCTCCCAATTCGGATATTTTTTTTTCTGCTGAAGTTACGATCTCTAATCCTTTCGTACCCACTTTGATTTGTGGTTTTATAAACTCTTTTACTTCTTGTGCAATTTTGCCAGCTTTTTTGAGTGAATCCAATTTCAACTGCTCATCTTCTTCATCCTTTTCTGATTTCTCTGATTCATTTTTCTTAGCAGACATGTCTAAAAATAATGAAGAATGGATAATAATATTTTTTAAATCTCTTTCTCATCAAAAAGAATAATAGAGATCAAAAAATTAATATACATTTATTTTTAATAATAACGTATAAGCTTGAAAAAATTAAATAATAAAATCAATATTAATATACCATATTGATATAATTTATTTTTATTATTCATCTATACCTTCTAACAATAAAAAAGAAGAAAGAGAATGAGCGAGAATATAGCTGAGCTAACTGACATACTACGCAACCTAGAAGCAGTTAATTCCGATATCCAAGGAAGTGCTATCGTGTCTGTTCAAGGTTTACCAATTTGTTCTGCTCTGTCGGGTGAGGTTAATGATGGAATCGTGAGCGCGATGTCAGCTGCAATTCTTAGCGTATCTGAAAGGGCAGTTCAGGAGCTTGCGCGCGGTGATTTGAAGAGAATTCTCATCGAAGGTCTTGATGGATTAATCATATTGTCTCGCGCAGGTGAAAACGCAATACTCTGTGTCCTGGCGTCGAATGATGCGAGTTTAGGTATGGTTTTTCTAAACATTCAAAGTGTCAGTCAGAAAATAGCCGGATTATTAGATTAAAAATTAGATCACAACTTATAATATCTCAACCATAATTTTATTACCTTATTTTGTTTTAAATTAATTGGATCTATGCATATCTTCTCAGAGCAGTTTTTTGATAAGCTAAAAATCACTATCATTGACGTAATTAAAGAAGGCGAGATAGATTTAAAGAAAATAAGAAAACAAATCGCTTCGAAAGAGATAGAACTATCAGAGAAAATCTATAATATTAAGCAGCAATTTAAAAGCGACGGAAAACATAAAAAAAACCTCTATTATAAAAAGATTTTCAAGGAATATGGAACCCATCTAATATCTCTGAAAGAAAATGGATTATTGGAATATGATTTTCTTAATTCAATAATAATGGAGAGATTTTTACAAAATGTAATTATAAGACTTCTTTTTGAGAAGAGGTGCTCGGAATGCAACAGCTCTTCTATATCCCAGAGTTCTTATGCATTTAATGAAAATAGAATGATTTATTTTTGTCGCCAATGCCAAAGAAATGTACAGATATATCATAACACCGAAAATCTTCCCATTTTTCTTATGTATGTACGAGATTGGATCCAAAAAAATACAAAAACACAAAGAGAATTATTTAACAAAAAAGATGAAAATCAAAAAATATTTAGTTTCATCGTTCAATTGCTTCGAGACTCTTTTGACTATTTTCTAAAAAGTGGGAACTTACAATATCTTATATATTTCTATAATTTTCTGGAAAAAAATGATATTCAACATGATCAACTTAAGCGGAATAACATCCAAGAGATAGTAATTAATGCGATTAATGATTCTCTTCAATCGGGAGAATATAAAAAAATTAAATATGCAATTGACCATCTTATATCTAATGAAGGAGGAAATCTAAAATTCTCTAAATTACTCTCAAAAGTGGAAAATAAAGAAAAAATTGAAGAGAGTTTTTACAAGGGATTAGCATTAGATTTGGAGGCAAGTCATTTTGAAAAATTCGCTCAACTTGTAAAAAATTCCGATAAACTCGATATATTTATAGACGCCAGAAAAATTCCAGATCGTTTTGAGATTATTTCAAAACTTATTATTGATTGTATTCAAGATGTGAGCGTGGGATACCAAACTTCGAGTTTGGGAAAAATTATTGACATAGTACGATTTTGCAACACATTTGGCTTACTAATTAGGGAATTAAACGAATATGATATGGTCAAGATTAATCGAATCAAAAAGGATAAACTTTTTATCGCGAATTTAGAGGATCTTTTTGGAAATGTGAATAATTATTTAATCTATTTCGTATCAAGAGAACTTCCACGGGAACTATATGAGTATTTTGTAAATTATCCTAATGCCTATTCATTCTATAGTGATATTGATCAGTTGATTTATTATATTAAGAATTCTTTCTTCAACACATACTCTATATATGGATTGAGTGTTAAAAATTTGGGTTCAAGCCTCCATTTCATTAAGGAATTCAAAAAACATTACTATAACCCCGAAAGAGGAGGACTCACCGAAGATGGATTCTTAGAATTTAATATGGTCTATCGATATAAAATTAATTATTATGGTACACTACAAGAACGAGAAGAGAGAGAAATCAAAAAACATTTAGTATCTCCAAAAAATATTGTAAATAACAGAAAAGAAATAATCTCAACAGACACCTATGGATTTCATAGCCTTTCAATGGTTTTGCTTGGAGGTTTGGGGCCTCAAGGCCATGGATTCACTTATGCCACACCAAAAGGGGAAGTAGTGGAAATATGTTCTGATATTCGGGAAAATGAAGCAATCATCATAAAATATAAACAGTTTCTTAAACGGCAGTTTTTGAATAAGTTGCGCAGACAAATGAGAAATCTAAACCTCGAAAGAGCGGTTATCAATGAAGTAGTCGAATACCTGGATAAATTGATTAAAAAGAAGGAATTTATCAATTTTGATAAGAAAGATATCCTCATTAATCAAATTAAATCATTCTTGCTGAGAACACACCATCAAAATTATATGAAAAATAAAAATTTTGAAACAATAATGGATTCTATCTCAGAGGCGATTTCTGTGATTCTGAGACCAATAAATATGGTCGACCAATTTAAAGCGAGAATGAATTTGATTAAGGAAGGCAAAATTAATTCAGAAGATATTGCCAAGCTCACTAGTCTCAGGGAAAAATCGCATTATGATGTATTAAGGGAGCGTTTCTTCTTTCAACATATTGTAGACTGGTTTTATGAAATATATAAGAAGAATAAATTAAAATAATTTCAATCCCTTCTGAGTACATAGTATTATAGCTATATTTAATTCAGCTCAGATCTCATTCCATCTATAGGATAGGTCTTTTAAAGCATTTAGTTCATTAACAACTTCAGGAAGTTTTCTTAATCGATTATTATTAAGAGCCAAGTTCTTAAGAGAATTTAAGTTCTTAAATGAGTCAGGTAAAGAATCTAAATTATTTCCGTTTAACTTTAGATCTTCTAAATTTTTCAGTCCACCTATTGAGAAGGGGAGCTTTTGTAATTTATTCCCCCATAAATTCAGATATTTCAATGATTGTAACTTACCAATCGACTCGGGAAGGTTTAAAAGATTATTATGAGACAAAATGAAAATTTCTAGATTATTAAGCTTTCCTATATTTTTGGGAATATATTTTAAATTATTCCAGGTGAGGTCTAAATAACGTAAAGAGAGAAGATTTGAAATTGAGTATGGTAAATTTTTTAATCGGTTATGTGTTAAATAAAGTTTTTGAAGTGAAGAAAGTGTTCCTATTGACTCAGGTATTTCTTCCAATCTATTCCATCGCAAATCAAGCTCGCATAAATGCTTAAGACATCCTATTTCTTCAGGTAAAGAGGCCAGTTTATTATCTGCCACTTTAAGTTTTTTTAAGTTTTTTAAGAGACAGATAGAGTTTGGGATATGAGTTAATTGATTATTATCTAAGTTTAAATAATTTAAAGAAGTTAATACGTCCCAGCTTTCAGGCAATTTCGTGAGATTGTTTAAATATAGATTTAATACTTTCAAAGAACTCAATTTTGTAATTGTTGTGGGGATCTCATTTAGATGATTGCCACTAAGGTCGAGAGATTCTAGATTTTTCAGATAACCAATTTCATCGGGGAGCCGTGTAAGATCATTTCGCTGTAGATCAAGCTCCCGTAAGAATTTCAAATGAGAGAGAGATTTCGGGACCATTTCTAAACAATTTCGTGATACATTTAAATATCTTAATGCGGTCAATTTATTAATATCTGCAGCAAGTATTTGTAATCGGTTCTTTTCTAGATTCAATACTTCCAGATTTTTGAGATTGAATATGGTTTCGGGAAGCGAATAAATTTTACAAGAGCTTAGGTCTAATACTTTAAGAGTTAAAAAATTCCCAATTAAATCGGGAATTTTAATTAGTGTATTACCCGATAAATCCATTTCGATTATTTGTCCCTTTTCAAGTGTATAATGAAGATTGGAGGTTTTTTGCTCTAAAAATTGTAGAGAAATATAAGCTATGAGGATATTTGATAAGAATTGTAGGGACTGCTCTGAGAGTGGTATCCTCTTTTCCTTCATTTGTTTAAATGATTGTTGAAATTTCTTTTTCTTAATCGATTTGATTTCTTGTAGGAAAAACTCTCTTGCAAAAGAATTGTCTAACTTTGTGATGGTGTTTAAAAGATTTATTTGACAATCGAAAGTAACGGTATTTTGGATAGTCCATTGAATAGAAAATGGTTTTAATTTTTCCAATTTCTTAAGTAATTGAATTCCCTTTAATTCAGATGGATTTCGCAATATATTCTTGTATCTCCATCCTACAATCCGATTATCGATCTTTGAAAAATCTAATTTAATAATATATCCATTCTTAGTGGAATATTCTAGTTTTTTGAATTTCCTTTTGAGATGATGGATGGTAATATAATTTAGATAAATATCAATTAGAACATTTACTCTGTAATGGTTAAAATCTGATTGTAATTCTCCAGATTGAAAATAGGATTTATCAAAATCATTTATTTTTTCAATTAAAAAGGATTTTATGTTGGTTTGTTCGACTTCTTTTAAAAGCTTGAGTGCGGTGAGTAAAATTTCATAGGAGGTTTCATTTTCAATAATCCATTTCATAGGTTCTGTAGAGATATTATTAAAGCATGTAGAAATCGCTTTAGCCGCTTCTTGGCGAATTTCAAGATTAGAATCGGAAACTAACAAGTTTTCCAATAGAATGAAGATATTTTTATCACAAAACTTTCGCGTCCTGATTGTTTTTATGCATTCTTTTCTCGTTTCATTATCTGGATTATGTTCTATCAATGAGATTAGCGCATTTACGGTAGATTTTCGATTTAGTTCACCGTCTTCATATTTTTTGGTAATAATCTCGGGAGAAATATGCATTTTATTGTGAATCAGAAGAAAAAGAATGTTTTGCTCAATTTAGATAAGATAAATTCTATATGAAGATAAGGTTGATTTTTATTAAAATTAAAAAGATGGGCTAAAACAGTTAGAATTTATAAGTATTTAGTAAAAAAAGAAAAAAGGGTTAAGATTTGGATGATTTTATTGAATTTTCTACTTTTCTTCCAGAACTTTTGTGAGTTGTATAGAAATAGAGAACTAAATTCGTACCGCTACTTCCAAGCACACCTCCCAGCAACCCAAATAAAAATCCCATTATGATGATGATTAGCAAGAGAAGCCATCCAATTCCCGAAGAGCCTATTATGAGTTCTCCGATAAGATCAAAAAGGCCATATAATTCTTTAATGAAAACTCCATCAATCATATAGAGTATCCAAAATAATCCGACCCCTAATGCTCCGCTAAGCGCACCAAATTTGGGTTTTTTATTGATAATCCCTCCCGCAATTCCTGCTATGAAAATCAGTTGCCACACGGGAATTAGTGATAAAATAGAAGCAAGGCAGAGACTTATCATAGTTCCAATAAGCAGAGTAAATTTTTCATTTTCCATTTTAAAAACGACCTCCTACTGGTCTAAATATCAATGTAGATTCTATCATTTCAAAATCTGATATGGTATAATCATAATATTGAGAATGATATTTTCCTTGGAGAAAAAGCTCGGTGAGTTGATCTGAATAATGTTTTTGATAGGGATGTCCCGACTGCCCCGATGGAATAACGCTGATCGAGTTTCCTAAATCGCTAAGGTCGACAATTAAGCGTTCCGATGCGCCTCCTTGAGCTATACCCCCATCCTCATCAATATTGGCTCCAGATGGATTAACAGTATATCCCTCTCCATCTCCTGGGAGCGGTCCAACATTAAAAGCATCTAATCCCGATAAATGGGTAAATTGTAATTGATGGAGTGCCCCCCAAATCCATTGATTAGGATCATCTGTTCCGAAGATGGTTTCTAACCAATCAATCGTTTGATTAAATGCAAGAAGCATCGTATGATTTCGTGTCATTGGTACTGGTGTTCCACTCGAGATATTATTAAACCAATGAGAAGTCTCATTATTCATTAAATACTCCAGCATGACAAGCTGAGGTCCACGACTTAAATTATAAAAATCGATATCATCGTTAAACGTTAGATCATAAAAGAAATCACGCCATTTACGATATATCGTTGGTGCGGCCTCATCTTTATCCATTATATACCCCCAAGATTCAAGTAGATCATATGCGCCCGTAAGTTCTGAGGGAATATTTCCGCTATAGTTATAATCTATCACATCTAATAATGTGGGAATAAATGCTCTGGCAGCGGAAGAGTTCACATCTAATTGAAATTCCTTCATTTTATCAACAGTTATATTATCTGTGGTATTGAGAAGCTCGTTTATTCTACGAGCTCTGTATCCATTCGCATATTCGTTTTGTAGGAAATATTTACTAAAATTATAATCAGGTCCAACTACGATTTGGTTTGCTGATACTAAATACCCTTGAGCTGGATTAAGAGAATTAGGTAATTGATCGAAGGGAACTTCACCAACCCACTTTCCTTCCCCATTTGATCCATTGTATGGGAGCGTTCCATTTCCTAAATGATCCACCGGAATATTTGTATCGTTTCGGATTGGAACTCTTCCCGTAGGTCGAATAGCAATATTTCCATCAATATCCGCATAGACGATATTTTGTGCTAAAGTATCCCAGTATTTTGAGGCCTCATTAAATTCTTCCCGATTTTTAGCGCGATTAAAACCTTCTCCGGCTAAAAGGTTCAAGAAGATATCATTACCCATCCATTTAGCAGAAAAAATGATGTCTGATGTTTTCAGATCGTTAGGGATTGCACCACTTATGAAGTCAGTTAATACTGGACCATTATCAGTCTCTCTTACGGTGAAAGATACATCATCTCCCCCGCTAACTTTGATTGTATAGTCTCTGGTAGTAAAGGGTTTAAAGGTTTCTTTGTACACATAATGTGTATCATTCTCTTCATGGTAGTAATACCAATCCATAACATCATAACCCGTATTTGTGAAGCCCCACGCGAGATATTGATTATGACCTACGGCAATGAGTGGCATCCCCGGAATTGAAAATCCGTACGAATTGAGATCGGTCTCCTCTGAAATAAGGTGTTGCTCGTACCATACCCCCGGTAATATCCATGCGAGATGCATATCATTACAGAGGATAGGGCTCCCAGTAGCCGTTTTGGAACCATTCACAACCCAATTATTCGAGCCTTGTAATTCAATCGCCTCAATTAACTTTTTTTCTGAAGCTATGTTTTCAATCTCTCTTAAAAATCCGTCAACGGATGATTTGATCGATGGCATGGATGAAGTACTACTTGCTGAATACTTGGGAGTGGTTTCATAGCTGGAATAATTTGGACAGATAGGGATTTGATATGGCAGGAATGGATTAAACAGTTCAAGGTATTTTTCTTTTCCTAATCCCTCATAATTAGAGGAACGATACAAGTCATTGTAATTCCAAGACAATTGACGAGCCATCTCTTGGACAAGACATAACGTATCCACGCTGCTCCAAGGTTTTGGTTCAAATCCTAGTAATTGATATTCCAAGGGCAGTTTATCTTGGTTGGTCTGCAAATAATAATTTATACCATCCACATATCGTTCAAAGGGAGCCAGAAATTCAGTATAGTTTGTTCTGAGTTCATTGTCAGTCTTTTTTGCCCAATATTCCATTCCCATCGCAAGACTTAATTTATCTTGCTCCAAAGCACTTTCGCCAAGTACTTCTGATAATTGTCCCCGTACTTGTCTGCGAATCAAATCCATTTGGAAAAATCTATCTTGGGCATGGAGATAGCCTTGAGCAAAAAATAAATCATTGTCTGTTTTAGCATAGATATGAGGGATCCCCCATTCGTCTCGAATAACCGTGACCTCCTCATCCATTCCATTAATATAAAGAATTTCGCTATTTGGTTCTCCGGGCATCGTCCATAATCCATTTCCGGGAAATAGAAGATCTCCTAAGGGAAATAACACCAGCGGTAAGCTAAAAAG
This sequence comes from Promethearchaeota archaeon, assembly GCA_008080735.1. Taxonomy (GTDB): domain Archaea; phylum Asgardarchaeota; class Lokiarchaeia; order Sigyniarchaeales; family SOKP01; genus TEKIR-8. The sequence continues at coordinate 33,107 of SHMW01000006.1, read as the reverse complement.
AAGAATTAGTACGATAGTCGCAATGAGTGCAGCAGAAAATTCAACAACATTTTTTTTAACACTTTGAGATGTACGATTCATGATAATAATTTTCTATTTAAATAATATTAAATACATCGACTTGATCATTAGTTATGTTAATTAAGTATTTATATATGAAGCCTTGACATGAAAATGGAATATCGATATATCGGTAGAAAATGGAATTAAAAAGCTAGATCCCTAAGTTATATATATATGAGCAAAATACAAACTATTATATATTTAAATATCTTGTAAAACAATACTAGCAATATTGATTTATTTAATTAGGAATAGAAAAAAATTATAAAAGAGTAGATTAAAATGGTAAGTGAAATAGGAATTTTAGACGGAATAACCGCATCTATTATTATTTTGTCATCAGTTATTTTCGGTGGATTATCATTCTATAACGCAAGAAAAATGGGCGCAAAATTGTTATATTATGCGGGAGCAATGATGATTTTCATTGGTTTGTTCTGGCTGGGGCCTTTCACAGAATTTTTTTTGGTATTGCTCTTTCAGACAAATTTAAGCCCAGATATATTATATGGAATTCTTAGCTATATATGGGTTGCGCCTGCGGTGATCGTGGCTATGTATCTTGGGGCTGAACTCCTTGTTCCGGATAAAAAAGCAATAATTGTTGGGATTTATGCCGTTTTAGGTGTGATATTTGATATTCTAATAATCTTCTTTAACACTCAATCTTTCAATTATCCTCTTGGTGGAGATGGTGTACCAGGTGAAGATTTAATCAATGGTGAATTTATACGCACGTTCCCGACATTCTGGTTCGTCGCAATATTCTTGATTTCTGTTCTAATTTTTGAGAGTATCGGATTCGCCCTTAAAGCAAGACAAGCAACTGGAGAATTACGGAAAAAATTTGTTTATCTTTCTATAGGTTTTACAGTATTCGTAGTATGCGGCGCATTAGATTCAATATTAACAATCCCACTTGCGATTGGGTTTGTCAGGATTATAATGAGTACATTTGCGGTATGGATGTATTTGGGTTTGAAGACATAGGCAAAAATTAAGCAGATAAAGTAAAATACAAAATTTTTTATCCTTTTTTTTAATTTTCGAAATTTTGTTGAAAAATTGAATTGAAAAAACAATATAAGAAATAACTTTAGATGATAAATTTATTGTCGTAATGCTTGGATTTCGTCAAAGATCCTATCAAACCTATTTCTAATGGAGCCAGCTAATCCTTCTTCCTCCGAAACCACAGAATTCACCGCAGTTTTTACACCATAATGAGCCTCAGAAACACTTACACGTATTGGTAATGTAAGAATCTCAGTAATGAGCATTACCAACTCTTGGAGGATCTGAATTATTTTCGGTGCTTTTTCTTGGGTTTTATCCATCATCGAAGGGTCGGCAGAGATTAACCCATCCTCCCGTTCCTTTTTAAGTTCTTCCCATACATTTTCCTTCAATTCAGCAAATTCAATCCCAAGATCTTCCAAAGCCATCCGTGCCCCATCAAAAAGAAAGTTGATATCATCCTTTCCTGAATATTGCTTTACATTCTCGACCATCTCTTCGGGGGCTAATCCTTCTAAAAAGTTTATCAAGAGGTTATGATAATCATTGACCACATCTAATGGGATGAATAATAACACCATCTCTTTCAATTGTTTGAATAAATATCCGATCGCGCGTGCCATGGTATCATTTTCTAATATTTTTTCAATGAGGTTGCCGAATTCATTGAGCAGATGAATAAATAAGTATCCGATAATGCGGATCATATCATCCTCATAATTGCGGAAGTAATCAAAAAAATGCTCAGGCTCCATCCCCAACTTATCCCGAATGATATCGGAGACCCGTTGCTTGATGACTTCTAAGGGCTCGTCAAGAATCTCTTCTAATTTATCCAAAGAAAGGGCATCTTGGAGTTTATCAACCATATCTAATTTGGCCTTCGGCATAAATTCTTCCTTATCCTCTTCCATAAAGACTTTTGAGAGTAGTTCCTCCTTTTTCTGATCCGCTTTATATTCTTGCCATTCCGTATAATCATGGACTTTACAGAGCAATTGAAGGCACTCATCACCTTTCGCCATGCATTTTTGTTCGATCATCTGTATGCGATAATCGTTTTGTTTGACACGTAAGATGAAGTTTGCAACACTCTGCAACATGCCGCAGAGTCCGCATGCCATACCTTCGCTTTCTGGAGAAAGTTTCGAGACATCAAACGAGTCTTCGGAATCTGTCCCATAACTCGCGCAGATGGGACAATTCTGGATCTTGAGGATATAATCGTTGTAATTTGAGCCTTCCTTGGGGATTTCTTCATATTCCAGATCTTCCAATTCCTTTCCAAATACCACCACCCATAAAATCTCAAAATAATTTAATACTTTCTCGGGTGTTCCGGGCATAAATTTAAATATAGTGGAGTGACGTTCGCAAGATTCGGTAGCGGCTTTTTTTCCGATTTCTCGCATAACTAAAATAGATAATTCCTCGTCATCTGTAATATTATTCACTTCTTTCAACATTTCTCTGTAGAGCAGAGAATAAAATAAGGAACTTGTGTTGGTCCCGAACGCTTTTGTGATTCTCTTCATCAACCATTTAACTGCTCCCACTATAGATCTCCTCCTACTCTATATTTAAAAATCTGGACGCATGAATTATTTCCCAGCGCCCTTGATTCTTGAACTCTGACTGGTTCCGTAATAAGGATTGTTTTGTCCCGGGAATTTCCATTGATCAGATTGATATATTCTGAAATCATTCCTAAGATGATCTCGCATCCCGCGATATGAATATCATCGTATTGGTATTTACATAACGGGCAACTGGAATCATGGACAACAACTAAGTTCTCTGCTTCGTTTAATTCAACAGAAACCGAGCTCTGCAATATTTTATTATAAATGGTTGCGATTACTTCCCGAACGTTGTCTAAATTTACGGTTTCGGTGGGGCTCCAGTATTTCAAATATGTTTTGGAAATATTCTTCCCCATCTCACGCAATCGTTCCTTCAAATTATCAACGCCGTTTTTGTTCATAAATCGGGCCAGATGATAAATTGCATTACGCAACTGATTCATTGTTGCATCTGCGAGTAATAAGTCGTTTCGAGTGTAATTCATGATTATTTATTACCGATTTGAAAATTATGATAATAATAAGTGCAAAAATCTACTATATTTAAAATTTTTAATCAAATTACAAGTATTATTGATATCTTTATGGAGTATAAAAAAGTACAGCTGTCCTATCGGAGAGCTCAGAAAACATAAATAAGTAAAAGAAAAATAAGAGGAAAAAAATTCACATTTGGTCAATAATCTGGCGCAGGATATCTTCCCCCGCTGCACCTACCATCTTCCCTTCAGATACTAATGTTTGACCATTGATATTGATCTGGTGGTCTAAAAGCTTCCCATCTTTGAAAAATAACAGCGTGGGAATTGCGTGGATATTAAACATTTGTCCTAAAGGTCGATTCTGGTCTAAATCTACTTGTTTAAGAGAAATTAATCCCTCATCACGTAGTTTATGCAGAACGGGCGCAATAAATTTACACGGGCCACACCATTCCGTATAGACGTCAATGATTACCTTCCCCTGTTTCATCTCATCAGTCACATCAATATTTACTTCTTTAAGTTGCTCAATATTCATTTTATTCAGTCACTTCTCATGTTTTTTTCTCAAATAGAATTTATGTGGTGAAATTATTATTTATTACAAATCGTTAGTCTTATTTAATTTTTATATTTTCAAATTATAAAATAGAGATGGCTTTTCTTATCGCAAAAAACCGAAAATTTCTCTGTATTAAGATATTATTTTACGCTCATCCCCCAGAAGTCGTGTGTTTTAATTCATTACTACGTTTTCATAAGTGGTCCAAAAGATACAAATTGAAAGAATTAGATTTACAAACGTGATTCTTAATGTATCTTAGACTTAATTTGGAAAAGAAATAATTTAATTAATAAAAGAATTTTATATTGCATAGTACAATTACATCCCGAGAATTTATTAAAAATGGCTACAATAGATTTTGAATTTAGAAATAAACTGATGGGTGAAGATATTGGGAGCACCTTGGCGTATTGTTATCAATGCGCTACATGTTCGGGCGCGTGCCCAGTCGCCCAAGTTACCAATGGACGATATAATCCAAGACGACTCATTTTAGATTCATTATTAGGACTAAAAGAAAAGATTTTTGGTAAGGAAAATTCCTTTAATATTTGGGGATGTACGATCTGCGATACGTGCGATGAGATATGTCCACAGAAAGTAGAGCTAACGGAGATATTTACTCTTTTGAAGAACGAGAGCATCGCAAGAGGAGAAGGCCCAGAATATTTTTACTCACAAGCCTCAACGATTTTTGAGACAGGTAAAGCAATCCCTATGCAATCTGCGATCGAACGCAGAAGAGAACAATTTGGCTTACCCGAGATTATGCCTCCCAATGTGGAGGAGGTCCAAACAATATTAAAGGCCGCGAAATTGGACGAAAAATTACCAGAAAAAGAAGAGTAATCCTACCCATTCTTTTTTCCCTTTTTATAAGCTATCGATAGAAAGTTTTTAAGCGTCTCTCGTGTATTATAAGTAAATTACAATTCTTTCTTGAGAGATATTAGGATGGATGCGAATAATTCAGAATTAGAAATGAGAGTAAAGAGTCTCGAAAAGAAAACGGATAAAATCCTCGAAATTCTCGAGAGGTTGGAATCTTATATTATCCTCTCTTCCTCCCAGACCAAAAAAAAAGACTCAATCTACTAAAACTACGGCATATGAAACGCGACAGAGGGATAAGCGGTGGGAAAAGGAACATATTTTGGAAAAAAAAGGTTTTCCTAAGATTCCAGCTTCACAAGATTCAACAATAGATAATTTCCGAGGAGCAGAAGTCTATAAGGAAGAGGTAGATATCTTAAGAGATTTGGAACGAATCACAAACCAAACCTTCCAATTTCAGAAAGGGAAGCAATATAACCCCAATATGACCTTTAGAATTTCTCAAAATCGGGTTATTGTACTCGGATTGAACAATTGTAGCCTGGAAGTTCTGAATCCTTCAATTTCAAAACTCAGAGCCTTACAGATTCTGGTTTTAAGTAAAAACTCGCTTACCAAATTACCCGAAGCAATTGGGGATCTTCCCTATTTGACGGAAGTATATTTAGAAAATAACATGCTCCTATCGCTACCTAAAAGTATCGGTGGCATTCGAGAATTACTATACCTAAATTTGGATAATAATAAATTAGAAAAGTTGCCGGAAACAGTCGGAAATTTAACATCATTGGAAGTTCTGCGCGTAAATCATAATAAGCTGGCAAATATTCCCGATTCTATTGGCAAGCTCAAACGGTTGAAGGAATTATATCTCAATGATAATATGTTAGAAAGCTTACCAGAAAGCATTGGAGAATTATCCAACCTTGAAGAATTATCAGCCACACATAACATTCTTAAAGAATTACCCGATTCTTTATGCAAGCTTCCTTCACTTTCCTTTCTAAACCTAACCCATAACAAGCTCGTCACGCTTCCACCGAAATTAAAAAACTTGCCACATCTCCAGATTTTACGCATCAAAGAAAACCCTCTGGAAGATTTAGCAGATAAAAAAACCCAAGAACTCATATCAGATATGAAAAAAACGGGGGTAAAATTCTAAAAAGTCAAATCTCTGGAAATGAATGCCACAGGACTATTGATTTTGGCACTTGAAAATTTATTTATGAAAGTTTGAAATAAGGCGATATATTCTATACAAATAAGAAGAAATATAAGGTGTTGAAAAATTATGAGAAGACCAATAATAGGCGGAAATTGGAAAATGAATCGCGGTTCACCTGAAAGCGCCAGGGAGATGCTCCAAGAATTAATTCCGTTGGTAAAAAAAGTAAAGAAAGTTGATATCGTAATCGCTCCTCCATTTACAGCCCTTCAAGAGGCGAGTGTCGTGAAGGTGACAAACATTAAGCTAGGGGCCCAAAATATGTATTTTGAAGAGAAAGGGGCATATACAGGGGAAATTTCGCCGATCTTTTTAAAGGCGTTAGGAATAGATTATGTTATTTTGGGCCATAGTGAGCGCAGAAACATTTTTGGAGAATCTGATGAGCTTATTAACAAGAAAATAAAAAAGGCATTGGAGATGGGATTAATACCAATTGTCTGTATTGGAGAGCATCTGGAGGAACGAAAAGCAGGCAAGACCGAGATAATTATTGAGAAGCAGATTAATGGAACATTCGCTGATTTGAATAAAAAAGAGATAATGAAAATAGTAATAGCATATGAACCAATTTGGGCAATCGGTACGGGAGAGACTGCGACCCCTGAACAGGCGGCGGAAGTCCACCAATTCATTCGTAGTCTGCTAAATGATAAATATGATGAGAAGGTGGCACAATCGGTCAGAATCCAATATGGCGGGTCGGTGAAACCGCATAATGCATTAGAATTGTTTCAAAAAGCAGACATCGACGGAGGATTAGTAGGTGGTGCCTCGCTTGAAGCAGAATCATTTGCCGAGATCATTAAAGCAGTAGAAAAAACAATCTAAATTCTTTAAATTCTTTCTATTTCATTTTTATGAAGTCTCAGAACGCATTTTATATATCTTCAGTTAAGATATTATTAAATTCATTTGCTAATTTTCGAGGAAACTCTCCCATATACGCGTCAGGTTCAGTTAACAGCAGATAATAATAATTTTCATATAAGCCCTCAACACTTACTCCGATACCGCTATTAATGATAAAAACCCAGAGCGGCTTGTTATTATAAGTCGATTGTCGATATTTCCAATTTAATGCCTCAATTTCTGGAATATTGCCTACACCCCGAAGAATTTCGTCTATATCCTCTAAATGATATTGATTATGCTCTGAAAAGCAAATAATGGGACTCAAATCAAAACCACAACATACAATTCCTTTCAGACCGTATCTGTTCATCTCATCAATATATTTTTTTGCTATTTTTTTAAGTGTCTTTTCACATCTAGAGAGATGGTTTTTGGCTTTCTTATCTGTAAGGATATCTAAAAGAGAGTTTTCCTCATTGTGTAGAACCTCATAGGCGGAATCTAAAGGAATTTTTGGACTTATAAAATTTTCGTAAATAAGTTCAATTTTTCTGCGGATCTGATCGTGAAGTAAATATTTTTCAGTCGTGACTGTCATTAGCACATCACCTTTATACTTGATACGCTCCCGTACTGGTCTCTGATTTATTTCCTCTTCAGCTTTTGGTCGGAATTCCAGCACCTCGATTTTCTTGTCAATATTACGAGCGAATTCAAATAATGCAGATATCAGGCCAGCTTTGAGATCAAATTCTAAATAGCTCTCATCTTCAAAATCTTTTTTGACTTGTTCCGAGAAATCAAAAAAGCGCAGATGAACTTGTACCCCTTTCGGTACTGGCTTGATTTTTTTGTTATAATACGGAAATCCAGTGCTGGAAATAATACTAAGTTCATAGATGGTCATAGCTTTTATGTATAAAGGATACTTAAAATGTAGATTTAATAAGACTAATTTTTTTCAGTTTAAATCCTTTAAGAAAATCCAGATATTTTAAATTAACTTCAAAAATTAATACCCTTGTAATATCTTTGTTTAATAAGAGACATCGACCAGTTGGCTTCCCCTGACCTTAAATTCTTTGTCAATATAAATCAACAGAGCGTGACCCGAATGAATAAATACTAAAGGAGTAGTGGAACTATTTGAATTAGAGATGAGAGATTTTTTTATAATGACTTCTTGAGTTTTTTTATCACAACCTTTACAGTTTACCCTTGTGATTTTAATGAGGTTTTTTTCATCAAAATTATTGAGTAAATCTAAAACCACCATTGAAAATCCATCAAACACATCGCAAGTATCTCCATAACAAGTTGTAAGTAAGGAGGAATCATACATCTCATAGAATTCGTCCACTAAAAATTCGAGCATCGCCTCTAATAATTGTGACTGGAGATTAGGATGACCAGCTATCGTAAAAACGGTATCATCTTTAGCATAATAGACGATGGTGATATCGGGATTATTAATAGTATAAAAGATATTTTTATGGGGAGGATTACGGGTGATTTTTATCTGGAAATGAGGATTTTTATTGTAGAATTTTGAGGTCCATTGAAAATAATTATCATCATTTCCATAGCCCCCTATATTAAAAAAATAAATGTTTTTGACTAGATTAATACTAAGCATTTTAATTCTGAAAATTTTGTCTGAAATATATTAATAATTGTTTGTTTTTGGGGTTTAATTGATAATTATGGATGGTCTTCCAGGAAGGGCTTGATCTGCCTTTTTTTGATTTGTTTCATCTTCGGTTAAAACATTTACAGTGGCATTAAATTGTTTTTCAATGAGTGGGATTATATCTTTAAAAAATTTCAATTCATCTGAGGGTGAAAGAATAAAATTAGCATATTTTCCAATATTCTTTAGCACTTTACTAACGGTTTCACTAACAAATTTGCCATGTGGTTTAAATTTGGATTTTAGCATGAGCTTCTTCATAATCTCTCCCTGATTTATGGTGTCCTCAATTAATTGCATTAGATCGGAATAGAAATCAAATTTCCATTGCTCTGCGATAATGATGTCTATCTGTTCAATTGAATCTTTCTTTAGTACTTGTTTAATATTTTTTATATCATCGATGGTATTGTTGATTAGATTCCATTTAAAATCGTTTTCATCGGTGAGAATATCTTCGTCATAGTTCGGCCATGGAGCTAAACTAATATATCCATCCTCTCCAAGTAGTTCCCAGACTTCTTCGGTCATATGAGGTGCAATAGGATGCAAAATTAATGCTAGGTTTTTTCTACAATTATTAAAAATATCCTTATTGACGCCTTCCTTTTTATAATCAGTAAGTTCTGAGCTAAATTGAACGATTTTGTTGACAGCATCTCGAATATTAATCTTTTTCATACTTTCAGTGATATCTTTGATGCTATGATGCATATAATAATTGATAAGTGTGTCCCTAATATTTTCAGTTTTTCTTATGTCCGTTGGTTCTTCAGATAAGAGTTTAAAGGTATTGTTCATAAATCGAGCAGCAAAGCCAACACCCTCTTCAGACCATTCCAAACTTGATTCCGGACTTGCTCCAAATAAGATAAAAAACCGAGCAGAATCTGCCCCATATTCTTCCATGATATTATTTGGATCTACTGTATTTCCGAGGCTTTTACTCATTTTGACACTCTTTTGAATCCATTTGGTTTCGCATCTTGGACATTTGGTCGAATCTTTCTCAACTTTAGTCGCGAAGGTATCACATTCAGGACAATAGGGATGAATCTTATTAATCATTCCCTGCGTTAGGAGAGCTTGAAAGGGCTCATTATGGGAATGGAGTTGTAAATCTCTTCCCACTTTCGTCCAAAAACGAGCATATAGTAAATGCATTACCGCATGTTCAATCCCTCCGATATATTGATCAACATTTCCCCAATAATTTACTCTCTTCTTACCATAAGGTTCCTTTTTATTATGTGGGTCGCAATATCTAAAAAAATACCACGAGCTGTCAACAAACGTATCCATCGTATCTGTTTCCCGTGTCGCTTTTCCCCCACATTCGGGACATTTGGTATTGATAAAACTTTCGCTTGTTTTAAGTGGATTTCCTTTCCCCGTGAATTTTACATCCTCAGGCAATTTAACTGGCAAATCTTCAATAGGGACGGGAACCGTGCCACATTTCTCACAATATACAATTGGAATGGGGCAACCCCAATATCTTTGTCTGGAAATTAACCAATCTCTTAATTTATAATTTATTGTTGCGGATCCCATGTTAATCTCGTCTAACTTTTCGGTGATTGCGCCAATGGCAGTACGATTTTCCATTCCGTTAAACTCTTCAGAATTTATTAATACACCATCACTCTCATACGCACGCGTCATTTTTTCAGCGTTCAATTCATAATCAAAAGGTTGGATTACCACCTTAATGGGGATTCCATATTCTTTAGCAAATTCAAAATCTCTCTGATCATGCGCGGGAACCGCCATAACTGCTCCGGCGCCGTATTCATATATTACGAAATTACCAACATAAATAGGTATTTGCTCTTCGGTTAGAGGATTCACCGCATATTTTCCAATAAACATCCCCTTTTTTTCCACATCAATATCGGTTCTTTCGAACTGATTTTGTTTCATGGTTTCTCGATAAAGATTTTCAAATTCATCTTCATATTGAGTATCTTCGACCCATTTTCTAACCCAAGGATGTTCTGGTGCGAATACCATAAATGTGACTCCATATAAAGTATCTGGTCTTGTCGTGAATATGTCAATTGTACGTTTTTCCTCCATAATAGGGAATTTGATGATAGTCCCTTCGGATCGCCCTATCCAGTTTCTCTGCATCACTTTAACTTTTTCTGGCCAATCAACTTCCTCCAGCCCCTCCAACAATTCTTCAGCATATGCCCTTATTTTTAGAAACCATTGAGTCAAGAACTTTTGTTCCACTTCGGAGCCACAACGCCAGCATTTTCCCCCTTGAACTTGCTCATTTGCTAATACGGTCACACATTTTTCACACCAATTAACATATGAATCTTGGCGATAAGCTAAATCTTTTTCTAACATTTTCAAAAAGAACCATTGATCCCACTTATAATAATCGGGGTCATGGCTATATATCATTCTATTCCAATCGTAAGAAAGACCTATTCGATTCTGTTGGTTCTTAATTGCGTTGATATTTTCATTCGTCCACTTTTTTGGATCAATCCCGTGATCAATCGCCGCATTTTCGGCTGGAAGGCCAAATGAATCATATCCCATCGGATAGAGAACATTAAGCCCTTGCATACGCTTAAACCGAGCAAATGAATCACCAATAGAATAATTCCTTAAATGGCCCATATGTAATTTTGATGAGGGATATGGATACATTTCCAAGACGTAATATTTATCTTTTTTTGGATCCATATCGACTTCAAAAATTTTTTCTTTTTCCCATCGCTCCTGCCATTTCTCTTCTATTTTCTGAGGTTCATATTTCATGTTTCTCATCTAGTTCAATAATATTATCGTAGATTTGCCAATGTACAAATATTTAGTGTATAAATGCGAAATGGAATAAATTTTTTTCGAAAATTGATAAGTATAATCGAAAAGAATGTGGTTTTAATCTTTATTTATCATTTTAGACCAAAGAATAGTTGGATATTCATTATCTTTGCTTTCTATTGAATCTATTGAAGATTCTAATCAATTTTTTACTATATAACATTTTATGAATGTCATAAAAATATATTAGATTTCTCTACTAAATGACTTTTTGAAAAACTTGTGCTCTCTTAGGTTTTTTAATAAATAATTGATAATTCTTCATTATGTCGTCAGAGAAATACGATATCGCAGATTTTTTAACAGCGAATGAAATAAAAAATAACAATAAAATAAAATCAAAAGACTTTAATAGTCTAAAAACCCATGGAAATAAAGTATATACAGGGATGCGAGTGGGAGGGAAGCATTACTGGAAATATGACCAAGGAAGATGGTACGAAGTTAAGAAGGCCCCCGATGAGTGGAAAATCATTTTTAATTGTATAAAAAAAAGATATAATGAAGCCCCCAATAATAGTGGAGCGGAGAGGGGGACAAAATATCATTGGTATATAATCGCAGATCAAATCGCAGAGAAGCTGGATGCAAATTCTTATTTGACCACAATGAAAGGGGTGAAATATAAAATTGGTCATCAAAGATCATATTGGAGGAATTTTAGTTATGATTATCCAGAACAACAATCCTATAAACAAAAAGTTATCGAAGTTTTAGAAAGAACTTTAGCTCAATTGAAAACAAACTTATAGTAATAAAATATTTGGAGAGATTTAAGCAATATTACCTTTTCCTTTCCCATACTTCTTTAATTTTTAAAGCCATTTTAAACAAACCAATGATTTTTTGAAGCGTCTTTTCAAAGCTATGATATTTTGTAACCTTTTTTTTGGCATTCTTTATGATTTTTTCCCTATATTCTTTATTTGATAAAACTTTCTGGATTCCTTGGGCGAGTTTTTTCGAGCTATTTGCTTTATATGCACTTTTATTATGTTCTAACCAATCAAAAACCTTAATATCTCTAATAACTAATGGTAATTCGCATATAGCTGATTCCAAAATCGGAATACCTTGATTTTCTTCATCAGATGTAATAAGTAGTACATCTGAACCATAATAAGGTTCCCTGATATCATCATAAAATCCTGTAAATATTACATTGTCCAACTCTGAAGTTTTAGTAATATCTGCATTATCATTTATAGGTCCAACCCACACAAAATAATATTCCGGGAGATTTTTTGCTACATCTCCAAATAAGTCAACCCTTTTTCTTTTCCACGGTAAGCCAACATTTAGGATAATTTTAGAATCGGATGGAATATGATAGTGTTTAGTTAGATAATTTCTAAAATTTTTTCGATATTTTTCTAATTTTTTAAATTTTTCAACATTAACACCATTGGTTACAGCATAGATTGGATAAGTTTTTGAACTCTGAATATTTTCAAGAAGTTTTTTAGAATATTCTGTTGGTGTTATTAGAAGATGAGCCTGACTATATAATATACGTATCCAAATTCTTGAGAGATGATTGAAGATAGAACGATCTGGCAAGATATTCCCTTTTAGATCCTCATATGTCGTATGGGCATGTTGTACAATAGCTGCAGTTTTAATATATTTTTTTTTATATTTCAAAAGCTGTAGAAAAGTTAAAGGATCAAAACTAGAGGCGCATACAATATCTACTTGTCCATCTTTAGCCCATTTAGGTTTTATTTCCCTTTGAGGAACCCATACCTTATGACCATTTTCTTTTAGACCATTAATAACATTTTCAGTAACCACCTCTATTCCTCCAACACTCTCGATGTTGGCGAAATTTTTGTATATGTGAAAATTTACGAGGTAAATAATGTTCATTAAATAGTCTTATGAAATTTATGAAAAAAACTTAACTTTATGGAGAAATTATACTATTTTGATGGATGTTAACAAGATCAGAGTCTCAATAGGGAGCGCGGCCAAACTCGGATTAACATCAAATATCAAAATAGCAGATTCTCCAACAACATGTTATTTAATGACATATGTGGAGGGGAAGTGTGCTGCGAATTGTGGATTTTGTCCACAAGCGCGTGAATCTGAGTCTTCAATAGATCGTTTATCGCGTGTTACATGGCCAGTATATTCTTTTTCGAAATTTTTAACAAAAATAAAATATATGATGCCCTCAAAAAGATTCAAAAGGATCTGTATCCAGACACTAAATTATCCAGAAAATTTCAAAGATCTATGTGAAATTATTTCCGAATTAAAAAAAGAAACCTCCATACCCATTTCGATCGCTATTCCTCCAATGAACACAGATCGCATTAGAGAATTACGATTATTGGGTGTTGAACGAGTGGGAATTGCTTTAGATGCTGCCAGTAAACAGGTGTTTGAAAAGATTAAAGGAGAACTGGTGAATGGCCCTTATAGCTGGAAAACTCATTATGAAGCATTATTAAAGGCAACAAAAATATTTAGAGATGGAGCGGTTTCTACTCACATCATTGTAGGTTTAGGGAATTCCCAGAAGGAAATAATGGAATTAATTTTTAAATTAAAGGAGCATCATATTACACCAGCCCTATTTGCATTTACTCCAATTAAAGGTACTAATCTGGAAGATCTAAACTCACCAGATTTGTTAAATTTCAGAAAAGTTCAATTAGGAAGGTATTTATTAGTGAACGAGAATAAATCACTTAAAGATATAACTTTCAATAATAAAGAAGCTATTATTGGTTTTAATATTAGTAAAGCAGATTTGCTAAATATTGTAGATGATAGCATAGCATTTATGACTACGGGTTGTCCTAATTGTAATCGTCCTTATTATACGTCAAAGCCCTCGGGACCAATCTATAATTATCCCCGCAAGCTCACCAAATCAGAAAAAGACCAAATCTATGATCAACTCAAATCTTTTACAAAAATTTAATTGAAAACATGAAAATATGGAGATATGTACCGTTAGAAACAAATAATGGCTATCGGAATATGGCTCTCGATGAGGCTATTTTAAGAGCGGTGATACTAAAAAAATCACCATTTACCTTCCGATTTTATAAATGGGAGCCTTCAACCGCAACAATAGGGAGAAATCAAAGTTTAGCTGATGAAATTAATGTGGAATTTTGTAAGAAAAGGGGTTTTGATTATGTGCGGCGAATTACGGGTGGGGGTGCCGTGTTCCATGATAATAAAGGAGAAATTACTTATTCAATTGTATGTTCCTTAAAATTTTTAGAAAAGCATGATGCGCGTAAAGTTTTGGAACAGTTTGAACTCATTACCCAAGGAATTGTAGAAGGATTAAATATTTTCGGGTTAGAGTCAGAAAAAGGTATAATTCATTGCCCAGCTCTTTTTATGGATGGGAAGAAGTTTTCTGGAAATGCTCAAGTTAGAAGAAAGGGCTACTTACTACAACATGGCACAATTCTGCTTACAATCGATCCCGATCTGATGTATACGGTATTAAAAACGCCCCCTAATGTATCTAAGAGTAGAATGGTCCGATCTGTAAAATCTAAATGTATTGGAATCCGGGAAAAACTTGAAAATTATGATGAAGATAAGTTTCTTGAATCAATCCAACGAGGTTTCGAAAGAATTTTAAATATAAAGTTGGAGATAGGAGACTATTCTGCCTTCGAACTAAAATTGGCGCATAAACTAATGAAAGAGAAATATTCTCAAGAGAGTTGGTTATGTAAATATGAATAAAACAGAAAGTCTATTCAGAAGGTTTGAAAACAATCAAGCAACTTGGGATGATTATTTTGAATTCATAAAATTACCAGACGAGAAATTAGAACGGTTTTTTGAATTATCTTATAAAATTAAATTGAACAATCGGGGAGAGGTTTTAAAAATATATGTTCCTGACGATCGTTTTCCTGCCATAAGTATTACAGGAGATCGATGTGAGTTGAGTTGTGAACACTGTAACGAGAAATATTTGAAGGGTATGAAACCTCTTACGACTAACAGTGATCTTTATCATTATTTAATCACACATGCTAAAAATGGAGGGGTGGGTGCGTTAATTTCGGGAGGGTGTTTATCGGATGGATCAGTCCCTCTATATAAATATCTGGATACCATTAAAAAAATTAAAAAAGAAACAAATCTGATAATTAACACTCACACGGGATTGTTAAATGAGGTAACAGCTAAAAAATTATCAGCTGCTAATGTGGATATCGTCTCTTTTGATATAAATGTGGATCAAGAGATCATACAAAATATTTATCACTTAGATAAAAGCATAAATGATTATCAAAAATCAATTAGATTACTCCAAAAATATAATTTGAACATTGTTCCTCATATCTGTATAGGATTACATTATGGGGAATTATCGAAAGAGTTAGAATGCATCAAATTAATTAAGGAAAGTGGTCTGGATCCCGCATTAATCGTTTTCATAGCACTTATTCCCCCCAAAAGTTCACAGATGGAATTTAAAACACCATCTATAATAGATATATCAAAAATTATCGCTCTGGCTCGATTTATTTTTCCTAATAAGGAAATATCGTTAGGATGCATGCGACCAAGGGGCAAAATACGTCAATCGTTAGAAAAAATGGCTATCAAAGCGGGAATTAATAGGCTGGAAATGCCTTCAAGGCATACTTTACAATGGGTAAATAAAAATTACCCCCAAATTAAGCTAAAATTTTTTTCATCTTGTTGCGCAGTTGAAAAGAAAGATGAAATAAAGACAATTATGAAAGATGCCAAAATAAAAAAATATCTAAGAATGTGATAATTACCTAATAAAGAAAAAAATGAAAAAGATTGAGATTATAAAGGAAAAATTTAGAGAAGACCTTTTCGCTCAAAAGCTAGGTGTAATCTTAGATGAGCTAAATGAAAATACCGTAAAAATGCACATGAAACTCAAATCGGATTTGAACAATTTTTACGGGCGACCTCATGGAGGGGCAATCTATGGATTAGCTGATGCCGCATTCTCTGTTTTAGGCAATAATAAAAATAATGTTTCTGTAGCATTAGATTGTCATATCACCTATCATTCATCACCCGATCCCGAGCAAATATTATATGTGGATGGGGAAATAATCAATCAAACCAGAAAAATTGGAACCTATCTTTTTACACTTTACACTAAAAAAAAGGATAAAAAAAAAAAAGTTGCAACTATGATGAGTACACTATATAGAACAGGTAAACCAATTAATTCTAATTTTGAAACTCAATAACAAGATGCATAATTCAAAGAAAATTGAGATTATAGGAATTGAGAATATCCCCTTAATAAAGGAGGGGGATGACATCTCTAACATAATTTTAGATAATATTGAGAGAAATGAACTAAGGTTGGATAATGGCGATATCATTGTAATTGCACAAATAATAATATCTAAAAGTCTCGGAGATATAAGAGATTTAAACTTGATAAACCCAAGTAAGGACGCGTTGCGAATTTACCAAAAAATTAAAGAAAAAACTGAAGGCGAAGATTTACCCATCAAAGAACCAGAACTGATCCAAGCGATTTTAGATGAATCTAAAAAATTAATCAAATCCTCACATATACTAATTACAGAAACCAAACATGGATTTATTTGTGCTAATGCGGGCATTGATAAATCAAATGTGGGGGAGGGGAATGTAATATCACTTTTACCCGCTGATCCCGATAAAGAGGCGGATAAAATCAGAAAAGCAATAAAACAAAAGACTAATAAAGATATAACGGTAATTATATCAGACTCATTTGGACGACCCTTTAGAGTGGGGTCAGTAGGGGTTGCGATTGGTGTTTCAGGAATCGCGCCCTTATTAGATAAACGAGGTGCCACAGATTTATTTAAAAAAGAATTAAAAACAACTATCATAGGTCAGATAGACAATCTAGCATCAGCAGCGCAACTTTTGATGGGGGAATCTGATGAAGGTATTCCAGCAGTGTTAATTAAAGGTTATAGTTATAATACTGTGGAAAATGTATCAATTAATTCTATTTTGCGAGAGCCTATAAAAGATTTGTTTAGGTCCAATAAAGAAGATTTAATTAAAGAAGTATTAAAAAATAGAAGGAGCTATAAATTACCTTTCCAAGAAAGAATAGTTAATATCGAGACTATAAAAAAGTGTATTAAAATATCAAGATGGGCGCCAAGTGCACACAATGGTCAGTTTTGGAGATATATTATTTTAAAAAGAGGAGAAGTGAGAAAAAATCTGATTGATAAAATGAATGATAAAATGCGTGAAGATCTCCAAAGGGACAACAGATCACAACAATTCATAGAAAAGAATATTAATAAAACACGAGAAAGTTTTTTAAAGGCGCCCTTATTGGTATTGTTATGTTTAGATAAATCTGATCTTCAAGAATATTCTGACGCGGAAAGATCTCGGAATGAGTATCTACTCGGAATACAGAGCATAAGTACCTGCGCAACCTATTTCCTTTTATCCTTAGAGTCAAAAGGATTAGCGGGTTCTTGGTATTGTGCCCCACTATTCGCAAGAAAAGAAGTGAGAGAGGTACTGAATCTTCCCAGAGATTTTGATCCTATAGCGTTTATTACAGTTGGATATCCCAAGAAGGAGCCAAAAACGCCCAAACGTAAAAAATTAGATGATATTATTTTCAAAATTGAGTGAATATTTATGACTGAAAATTTATATTTATTATTAGCTGGAGGGGTGGGGGCAGCTAAATTCATTGACGGTCTTGCAAATATCATCGACCAAAAGAACCTCAAAATAATTGTGAATACTGCAGATGATATAATCCTATTTGGACTTCATATCTGCCCGGATCTGGATATTATTACATACACTTTAGCAGACCTTATTGATAGAAAAAAGGGATGGGGATTTAGAAATGAATCTTTCAATTGTCTCAGCAGATTAACTCATTTTTACGATGTAAATTGGTTTAATGCGGGAGATAAAGACCTTGCAACTCATATCTATAGAAGCGATTTAATAACTCGAGGTTTTACTAAAGAACAAATCACAAATATAATATGTAGCAAATTAGGTGTAGAAGCGAGTGTGATGCCTATGTGTAATGAGCCTGTGCAGACTTATATTGAAACACCAATTGGTGAACTTCATTTTGAAGAATATTATATCAAATACAGATGTGAACCCGAGATAGTGAATGTGGAATTTAGGGATATTGAGAAAGCGAAACCCGCTAAAAATGTATTACAATATATCAAAAACGCTGATAAAATTATTATCTGCCCCTCTAATCCAATCGTCTCCATTGGAACAATACTCGGTGTTGAGAGGATCAAAAAAGCACTAACCGAAGTTAAGGAAAAAGTATATGCTATCAGTCCAATTATCGCGGGTAAAACCGTGAAAGGACCAGCAGATAAACTATTAAAATGGAAAGGACTAGAAGTGTCTAGTTACGGTGTTGCCAAATATTATCAAGAGTTCTTAGGTCATTTTGTGATCGATGAACAAGATAAGCAATTGCAAACTAAGATCGAAGAGTTGGGAATAAATGTATATACTTACAATACAATAATGAGTGATCTTGATAAAAAAAAAGCTTTAGCAAAATATGTTATAGATTTGTGAAATATTATATGGGAAAAAGGATTTATGTTGCTTCTGTGGTAACTTCTCCAATTGAAATTTCTTCTTCTATTTCTTCAGCTGGGGGTTCTTGTTCCTTTTTGACATAGTCCCCCACCGATGCCATTATTTCTTTTATTTTACCTTCTTGTTTCAATCTTAATACGAGTGACCGATGTTTGATATAAGAGATTAGTTTTCCGATTACGGGAAATAGCAGAATTATTGGTAATAAAAGAATGATGATAATCTCGGGACTCATTGTCGCAACAGACTCTGTGATTGCTGGAGGTAATTGAAAAACGTTCACAAAAAACCATTCAGGATGAATAATTACAAAACTTATAAGAATGAGAATAACTAATCTAAATGCAGAATTTGTTATTGTCGAGACTGCTAAGTTTCTTGTCCGGGGGGTAGATGATCGGGCCGTTAAAGTATCTTCTGCTTCAATATCTTCTCTAAATAATCTATCAATATATCTTCCCAACCTTCGCGTTTTGGATGCTGCTTGAACCAGTTTTTTCTCTTCTGATTCCAGTTTTTTTCTTTCAATCATTTCTTTTACATATGAAAACTTCTTATCCTTTTGAGATAAAAATTTGCCCACTGACTCTTTTTGAAGGCCTAATTCTTCTTTTTTCTTTTTTGCTTCTTCTTTAATTTTGTCTATATTTGCGGTAATATGGACAGCTTCTTTTCGTAATAAGTTCAATTGGGCTTCCAAACGGTCGCTTCTCTCCAGAGATGGTCGTGTTACGGTATCAATGTAATTAATTTGGAACGCAAATTCTAGGTATAAATAACTCGTTATTGCAAAAAGCGCAACAGGACTTATAAGGAAGGCAAAGAAATTATCGATGGGAATATCATCAAACAAAGGGCTTAGAGGATTTGTTAATTCACTAAGATTTATTATACCCAAGGAATTGAAAGGTTCTACCAATCCAAACAATGCTAACATATCCCTAAATCCAAAAATAATGAGTGGGATTACGATCATTAACACCAAGCATCCAATCGCCCTCATATTATTTTTTGGATCACTTGAGAGGATCCCTCTAACTAAATAAATTATTGCGATAATGAATAAAATTTGAAAAATAAGCAGATAAAAATCCTCTGTAAATAATAGAAATTCTTCCAGAATTAAAAGGGGTATGTCAAATAGTTCTGGAGTCGTACCTCCAGGGAAAGAAAACCATAAACTTAAAAAGTTTTTAAAGAAGAGTTGAATAAAACTAAACATAAAATTCATATCAAAGAACGGTAAAGGTGCAAATAGACCCGCTATTATAAACGCAATGCCATAGGCAATTAGATAAAGAAGGAAAAACAACGCGTAGCTCACGACATTTTTTATCGAAAGGATCACATCGACTATCACTAACTCGTTATCTGCCGTGGTTAAAACCGCACTAAAATCAAATAAAGATAAGAAAAGGGTGATTATCCAAATAAAAAGTAACGCATTCAGTATCCTTAAACCTATCAGATAATATCGAGCTATAATATTCACCTTTTTATTTGAATTATTTTTTCATTAATTTTTTCTTTTTAGTATGCTTTACCCTTCTTCTTAGCTTCGAGATAATTTGCGATAACTTGGTTCATCATATCATCTGGACCCACCGTTATTACGTTCATTCCCATATTTCTCGCTTGCTGCCTAATCTTTAAAATGTGTTCCATCATCTCCTCAGCTATCGCTTCAGCTAGCGCTTTATCCGTACTGGATAAATCCACCTCATGAATTTCAAACCAAGGAGAAAATGGATTGATTATAATTACAGTATGATCAAAAGGAACTAATTTTTTCAATGCTTCTCGAATCTCTTTTACGTTAGACTCTAAATCAGAAATTACAAACACTAAGCTTCTTTTTTGGAACCTACGCACGAAATAATCAAATGCTTCAACAATCCGGCATTTTCCTTCAGGTTTTACCCGGGCAACAAAATCCAAGACACGATAAAAAAAATCGTCTCCACTTCCAGCTTTTAAAAATCGAAGATTCTTCTTATCTGAGAAGGTGTATACACCCACATTATCTCGACGAGTAAGTGCAATTTTTGTTAATAACATACAGGCACGTATTGCATATTCGAATTTGGTATTATCTATCGCACCACCAGCCATAGAATTGGATGAATCGACTAAAATCATCACAGTAATATCTCGTTCTGATTCAAATTCTCTCACAATAAGTTTTTGTGTCCTGACACTGGCTTTCCAATCTATTAATCGAAATTGGTCCCCGAATACATATTTCCTCATACCATAAAATTCTGAACCTAATCCTTTTTGTTTCGAGCGTTGAACTCCATAATTTAATTGAAGGGAGCGTTTTGACCCGAGAATTTCAATTCGTTTGATATCTTCATAGGGCGGATATATTAAAATTTCGGTGACGCTATTGGGAACAATCCGCTCTTCAGAATTGAACCCTAGTCTGTCCTTAACGGTAACTGTCAATGGTCCTAAAGGATAGGTCCCCCTGACTTTCGGTTCTAAGATATATGAGAATTTTATTGTTTCTTTAGGACCAATCCGAGTACTAATGAAATTTTCACCTAGTATTAACCGAAATAATTCCGGATTATAGCTATCACGAATTTCAAGAAAGTCGAAACTATTTTTACCGCGATTTTCTACTACCACTTTAATATGCACGAAATCATCCTTGAACACCTTTTCTTTTTCTAATTCCCGATAAACCTTCAATTCCTCAATATTCATCTGATAATAGAAAAGTGGAAGGCTGACAACCGTACTAAATAATAAAATTATCCCAAAAAATACAAGGAAATAATTAACAAATGCAAAACCAGCAGTTAAAAAGAACACGCTGAAAATGACTAAGCTTCTTCCTTTTCCACCTAGCAATGTTTAATCATTACCTCCATCTTTCCTATTTTTCTCTTATTATATTATTTTAGACGAAAAATACTCTTATTATATCGGAATCGGGATTTCTTCAAGGATATTTTTTACTACTGCTTTCACATCCAATCCCTCTAATTCCGCTTCTGGCTTGAGCAAAATTCTGTGATTCAGAGCGGGAACTGTTAATGCTCGCACATCATCAGGAGTCACATAAGATCTTCCGAGAATTGCAGCACGCGCTTTTGAGCATTTCATCAATACCAACGAAGCTCTTGGTCCGCATCCCATTTGTACCTGTGGATGACTTCTCGTTTTCAAAATCAAGTCTCTAATGTATTTAAGAATACGCTCATCGATATATACTTGATTTACAAGATTTTGAGCAGCCAATATTTCTGGGCCGCTAGTAATCTGTTGTACTGAAGGAAGATCACCTGATAGCTGTCGTCTCATAATCTCTACTTCCTCATCTTGTTCGGGATAATCAAGCCATAACTTAAAGAGGAATCTATCAACTTGTGCCTCTGGTAGTGGATACGTACCCTCCATTTCAACTGGATTCTCTGTAGCGATAACCATAAAAGGTTTCTCAAGCGCCAGAGTTTGGCCTTCAATAGTTATTTGCCGTTCAGCCATTGCTTCTAGAAGAGCGGCTTGTGTTTTTGGAGCACTCCTATTTATTTCATCAGCAAGCACTATATTTGCAAATAACGGTCCTCTTTGGAGGACAAATTCCCCCTTTTCTTGAGAGAAGATTTTTGTGCCCGTAATATCTGCGGGTAAGAGATCAGGGGTAAATTGGACTCTTCGAAAGGAAATTCCAAGTGTTTCTGCGAAAGTTTTTGCCATAACTGTTTTACCTAAGCCAGGCACACCTTCTAGTAGCACATGTCCGTTTACTAATAGAGAAATAAATAATTGCTGTAAAATTTCTCCATATCCAACGATGACGCGAGAAACTTCACTGAGGACTTCTTGCGCAATTTCTCGAATAGGGGTTACGTCCAGCTCTTCATGTTCATATTTTTCGGCTTTACTTGGTACAGTCATAATTTTCTACCCATTTTCTAATATTTTGTTTTTTCTTTTTTATTATAATAGTTTATTGTTATAAATTTTTCTAAAAAATTAATTGTAAATATAAAAAATTACAGGTTAGAGACCACCCACTCCATTTCAAAGAATAATCGTTCAAATTCAGATTCCTCTTTGATTTTTTCTTTGCCCGCTTTCAAATCTGTAATTATATCGATGAATCGGGCAATTCTTTTTAATTTGCTTTTGTTTATATTCGGATCTTTAGACTGTACGAGATCCACTACATTTCTGGTGGTGATATTTTGGTCTCCCAATTGAGCATGTAACTTACGTTCTAAACGCCGATTCAATAATAACAATGCTTTCCTATATTGATTTTTTTGGTGATACCAATCGATTTTTTTTGCGAAAAATGATGATGTTCTAAAACGTATTTTTTCTTCCTTTTTTTCTTGTTCTTCAATTTTTTTCTTTTGTTTTTTCTCACTTCGACCGGGTAAATATCTACTGAGAGTATAAATGGCTAATAAAGGATATATCCAAGCAGTGATGGGATTAGTACTTAGATGGATTATATATTGCATAATAAATCCATAAATCCCTGCCGAGCTCAAGTCTCTTGAATATTCAGGACGGATATGAGCTTCATCAAAGGCGATTACCCAATCTTCTTTGGGGTCTCCCTCATCTTGGTGAGTCAACCAACTTATTACGTTTTTCGCAAATTGCTCATTATCATATCCGGGAAGATCGATTAATTCATTATTCCACATACTCGCATCGGATGATACAAACACACGGACGTTTCCCGTATCCTTAGTCATAAAAGTAATGGGGGTAAATTCGTCTCCTCCAAGAGGCAATTTTAAATTATCTTCGGATATAGGCAACACTCCTGCCATAAAGGAGAGATCTAAATAATCAAATGTAGCATTAAAGTCTCCACTCCCATCTTTGTCTACAAAACTGTACGGAGATCCGCGAGCTAGCACATTCCATCCAAATAAATCGACAAGAGGACCGCCCGCGGCACTCGTCGCGCTAGATAAAATAACATCATTTATTCCATTAGTAGTTGGATGAGGTTCAAATTGAGTAATAACTGGAAAGGTGGGATTCGTTACATAAGACGCATTATCTCTTAAAATCCCATTAGCAAATAATGTAACGGGCACCATTTCAGTAGCATTTTGACTAAAGAGACTGGATATCAATATCTCCCATAATAACTCCTTAGTAGATCCGTGATCGTGGCAAATTAGAAGTGCATTTTCACCATTAAAAAAATCAACAAAGAAGGGAATTTCAAACATAGGATTGTAGAATTGATTTGGTCCTAATAATACAAGGCATATTGACTTATCAAGTCGATCCGTGGCACTTAGACTGGATTGAATAGACATCACATCATACCCTTCATCAATCATCGTTTGTCTAAAATCAGAACATCCGTTCCAATCAGAATTATATACCGAAAAATTATGATTATTTACCCCTTGATCAATTATTGGGGAGAATAAAGGAATAAATGCGAAGATAAAGATTATGGCAAATAGAGCTTGTTTATAAATAGATACTTTAGACTTGCCCTTTGATTTTAATTCACGAGTTTTTTGAGCCGTAGTATTTCGAAGAAAGACAATAAAACTTATTCCAATTACTATCGAGCCCAAATAACAAGCTAAAGGGATATAATTAGCAAAAACTGGCAGATTTCCTGGATATTCGTTTTGATAATTCTCAATAAATCCAGATAAATAGACTCCAATAATAATTAGATACACTGTAAAGAATACATATAAGATTCCTTTGGAAATCTTAACGCTCTTTTTTTGAGAACTCTCGATACCTGCCATTATATTTATAATTTCTAATTAGTTGGTTAATCTTTTAAAGTGTATTTATGTCGAAAAATTGAAGTTCTTTCCCGTAATTTCATTATATAGATTTGAAAACATATTCATAGTAAATTCAAATTCTTTCTTAGTTGGCTCCAGTCCTCCGTAGATAATATCCTCGATCTTCTTAATGAAAGGATAAATAGTTTCTGGTTTCTGGTCTAACTCATTGACACAAGTAATCGCATATTCCCGAATGGTTTGATAGGCTAATCGGGGTTTATCGTATTTATTTTTGATAAGATCGTTATAAATTAGATATATATAGGCAATTGCTTCCTTGGATCTACCTGTTTTCATCAAAATTTTGAGATTTTCTTTCTTACGCTCGACATCAATAAATTGCGGTTTCTTATCTTTACTGAAAAGACCCATTTTTATATCTCACAGTTTTTTTAATTTTTTTATTTAATAATTTGTTTTAGATTTAAATTTCTTTGTATGATATTCTTTCTTGATATATTCTTTCTTGCTTAGTATATTTGATTTATTTCTTTGATGATAATAATAATGTTATTTTAAAAATTTAATACAAAATTATATCCCGTCAATTGATAATATACGGGAGAAAACAATTCAATAGTTTTATAAAATTCCTCTTCTGTTATCTTAAATGGTTGGGCATATATGATCTGTTCAATTTTTTGAATAAATGGATAAATTTTTGCTGGATCTAATCGAAAATCCTGAACCGAAATAATGGCAAAATCCCGGATGGTTTCATTTGCGTTTCTTTTCCGCCCGAATTTCGCAGCCACCAGCTCCACATAAATCGCATTGAATAAATACGATAGGGCCTCCTCAATTCTTCCAGAATCTTTCAGAATTTTAAGATTCCTTATTTTCCCTTCGAGGGGGATGTTCACTAATCGGGATGCAGAAATTTCTTTTTTATAATATAAATATCCATAGATACCCAACGCGGCGATAACCCCAATTATGATAGGTATACCAATAATGAAAAACCATTGAAAAGGGGTTATGATTAAAGGATTGGGTAGCACGGGGTTGCTAACAGTAATGAATATGAGGGTCTGATTGGATAAAAAAACTCCTGCGGTATTTACTAATTGGACTGATATGGTTCTATTTCCCGTGCCAGAAGGAATGGAATAGGAAAAGGTAAAATTACCATTTGAATCTGTGGTTGTTCCGCCAATTAATCCCTCCCCTTCATAATAGAAATTCGCACGACGATTATAGATTTTCAAACTCGGATTATTCTTAGCCCAAATTTGCCCTCGTATAGTATAATCTTGGCCTTCAGAAGTTTCGTTAATAATATTCCATGTACAAGATATATTATGAAATATATCAAACGGACCAATAAGTATATTTGTGGAATTTATATTCGGGAAATCACCCATATAGCTAAGATTTAAAAATAGTTGTGCTGAATGTGGATTACTAGGTAAAAATAAACTTTCCGAAATTGAACCATCAGTCGAAGCAGTTGAAAAACTATCAGATGACCAATCAAAAGTTCCATTAGTCCAGTAATAAGTAATTGGTGCATTTGAGATTCCATTTCCATTTTGATCATTATATTTTAAATATCCCGTTAAATCAAATTCTTCTCCAGGTAAGTATGGAGAATCTATATATGAAACATCAATATGTGAATTTGCACTAACATTTATCATAAAATAATTATTTGGTTCAATATCTGGATTGTCAATGCTATCGGCTTCAATTTTATGTTCGCTATAAACATTCAATAATTCTGGAATTTGATAATATATCTCAAATTCTCCATTAGTATCTGTTATATTACTATAGGTCTCATCCATAATGCTATTGATAACTATAGCTATATTTACACCAGATCCAGGGTTATTGGGTGAGGTGGGCTCATATACTCTTCCTTCTATTTTTAGTATTGAATTATGATAATGTCTAGTATTATTTAATTGAAAATTAGTTAAATTAACAACAAAATCCAATGATCCAGATAAATTAACATTATCTTCATATGAAGGATTATTTTTATTTATTTTATAAGTAGAAATCACATTTCCAAAAAATAAAAAGAAGCTAGAAAGAACTAAAAGAAATATGATTAATATTATTCCCCAATCATTTTTTTCCACATTTTCTCGTTCAGACATCATTTATAGTTGAATATATTTTAGTTCGATTATAGCTATGTTTGCTATATTTTGTTCCTTATATAAATAATTTAGTACTTGATTCTGCATAATTTAATCCATTTTGAACGGGATTAAAATAAACCCATATTTCCGAATCACTTCTCAATAAAGGCCATTTATCATTATTAGGATCTATGTAAATAGAAGCATTAAACGCTCCAAATTCATTCGTTGTAACTGTATCATTGAAATCTATAACCGTTCCATCGATTAATTTCACAGTTACATTCACAGTCATTCCAGAAATAGCAGATCCATTATCCCATGTTAAATCCCCAATTACGAAAAGTGTATCTTTACTGACCCAATAGTTTGAATAGTTTGGATAAGTATCCTCGGTAAGGGTATAATAATCTTGTTGGATGATAGACGTTCCAGCTGTAATATTTATATTTATTGGAGAACACGTAGAATGAATAAGATAATCAGATAAAAAGATCGCAGATTCTGTTATCGTTCCATTGAAATCGACTCTTAAATAATACTCGCCGTTCGGAATTTCATTCACAGTATCAATTATAAATTGAAATACCCCATTTTGGTCTACACTCACATTTTGAGAATATCCAGACGCAAAATTCATATCAGCACTATAATCTTGGTTGTTTGCATCAAATAGATATAATCCCACTTGTAAGCCTCTCAAACGATCAAGGTAATCTCCATCGGAGACATAACCAGAAATGGTAAAGCCTTCTGATTGTCTCTGAATAGTGTAATCATTCGGAGAGTCTAAATTTGCGTTAATTGAGACAGATTTATTAATAAGCACATACGTGAAATTGTATACACCGAAATTACCATAGGTTACTCTAATTTCGTGTAATCCCGCGTTCCAGTCACCTGTATTTACCGAAAAATTATAATACCCCAATGGCGTCTCTGAACCATTAAATTCATATGTATGGAATGGATTTAAAGTGTTTTCATCATAATCATAGAAATATACCGTGTCATTATCAACTAAACTGCCACTTTGGTATATTTCAACTCCAAAAGTTATACTTTCACCGGGATTATATCTCATAGGGGGATTTTCATCGTCATAAAAGGATTGTGTTGGTATACCGTCAATTTCGAAATAGATTTCAATTTGATAGGGATCAGTGACTTCTAATTCATAAGGACATTCTTGGGTTTGAAAAGAACTATAACTGACAGATGGATTACTAAATTCACCATAAAAGCTTACGTTAAGAGTATAATTATTCAGTGGGGTGATGTTATCAACTCCAAACTGCAGAGAAAAGTTTCCATTATTATTAGTGAAAAAAGAACCACTAATATATTCAAGATATTGGGATGTGACATCATAGCCACCTTGGTCGTATAAATTAACATATATTATCGCGTTTCGTATGGGGTTAGAATAATCATCCATTAAATAACCTTGAATAATAAAATCTTCATTATCTAGTGAACTTCTACTGACGCTTTTAGGAAAAGGACAATTAACTGGATTCACATTTATCGTATCGTTAAGAATATAATATGAACTATTAGAGATGCTTCCAATTCGAGACTCAATCTGGTTTGGACCCGCTGGAGCATTATCATCTACATTATAATTATAAATTGCAACTCCATTTTCATCACTCGAATTTTGTCCAATCAATGTTCCAAAACCGTCATAAAATCCAACAATTTCATTTTCCGCTAAACCACCAGTTCCATTATAAACAATTGCTTTCAACTCGATTGTAGAAAAGCGGGAGATTATGGGATTGGAATTATCTTGAGCAGGTACATTATCTATATAGAAATGTAATGAATATGTAAGCTCTTTGGTGATATTTAAGTCTTCTCTATTACTTGAATCATTAATAAAAGGATATGTAAAAGGAAATGAAGGATATACTGGGTTTTCCCAACTGCCGTTAAAATCTGCTCTTACTTCATATTCACCGTAAGGAATTGAAGAATCAAGGTTAACTATCTCACTAAATGCCCCATTATCATTAGTAGTGATGA
This sequence comes from Promethearchaeota archaeon, assembly GCA_008080735.1. GTDB lineage: Archaea > Asgardarchaeota > Lokiarchaeia > Sigyniarchaeales > SOKP01 > TEKIR-8. The sequence continues at coordinate 4,428 of SHMW01000006.1, read as the reverse complement.
TTTGAGGAGAGAACGATGGAAATACTACATTACTGGTGCCTTTGTGAAATAATAACAAGTTCACATTGGCATTTTTTACAGGTTTTCCATTTTTCGGATCTGTGACACTACCCGAAATTGTTGTAAACGGATCTTGACTTATATTGACTTGAGGGGGATTTACAGAGTTTATGTTAACTTGTATTTCTCCATTAACGATATAATATGTAAAATTGAGTGCCCCGGCGTAAGTGGCATATATTAAATGGGGTCCTACCGTTTGATTTTCATCTATTGAAAATGTATATGTGGCGGTACCATTCTCATTGGTATAATTACTTCCAATTGATTGGTCCATGGTGTAATCATAGAATTGTACATTCCTATTCGCTACAGAAATATTTTGATTAGTCGTCAATGTAGCGTTTATTTGAGCAGTATTTCCCTCGATAAAATTATTCGCATTCGAAGAAACTGATATATTATAATCACTTAATATGGGACCAACACCGCCGCCTCCAAACGACTCGTACATTATATCCATTTGGACCCATCTTCCATCTCCCGACACATCAGTCGGGACATAGATTTCTGCCCAATTATATATATTCTTATATTTAATCGCAATACCATCTCCACCAAATTGAGGATCATTGACTTGATCCGCAAATCGAGAGTTATAACCATTCACATACCGACAAGAGACCCCAAAAGCCCGACTAAACACGCAAAACGCAGCGGCAAAATGGGTCCAGATTCCCTCTTCATGATAGCAGAACCACTCTACAATATCCTCACCATCGGCGGGAGGAGTATTCTGCATTGCTTGATAACCGAAACTGAAATTAGCTTGAAGATAATTTCGAATTTTATTTGCCACGACAAAAGCTGTATCTTCATCATTAATAATACCTCTAAGATTATTATAATGTCTATTTACGTTAGGGTTAGTATTTTCATCCAAATAGGTAGGGATGTCGGGTGGCAATTGAAGATACCTATTACTAATGAGGCTTGGAGTGTAATCCTCGTCGACCGCAGAGTTGTTTATCTCGGTGGCTGATGGTAAATCTAATCCAAATAATTCATACGTCATATTTACCGGATCTTCAGAAGTAAAGTCTAATGCTAAAGTTGTAGAATTAAAAGCATTTTTCTTCAACACTTCAGAACCCGGATTTATATTATCAACATTAAGACTGTTTTCCATTATATAGGGATTTGGAAATAAGTTCGGAATCATAAATGAGTTAACGCCCACGTCTGGAGTTAAGGGCATTGAAATATTATATAAATTCAGTCCTGAATACAATGAATAATAATCACTATAAGGGTAAAAATTATAATTCTGTAAAGGAACATTACATTCCCACGTATCACCCAAAAACTCATCAAAACATTCAAATTTCCATAAATTTTCGCTCACACTTTCATAGGATTCGATATTATATACTCTAAAGACCTCGATATCTGAACCTGCTAATGCTGCTGCTAAAGCCGCATATTCCAATAAGTCCATTGAATCTATATTGCCATCATGTAAATCTCTGAGTTGATCGAGAAGATCAGGATCGTCTAAGTCCAAATCTTCCGCAAGATCACTCCAATTATAGCCTGATTGAGGCAAGGTTAACAGTGCATCTTCTTCTGGAGCACCTTCCAATCGTTCATTTGGAGGTATTCGCGGAGCCCCAAAAAAATACCCATAAATCATTACAGAATATGCAAACAGAGCGACTAATAAAACTGCCACGAGAATAACGGCAATTGCTCGCTTTTTTGTGATGGTTGGGCCTAAGAGGTCTTCTTGGATAGCAGACATGAGCAAAAATAAAAATATTAAGCTTAATAATTTAGAATTAAAATAAAAATCAACCTATAAAAAAGTTTCTACCTTATTAGTGTTTCTGTTAATTTCTACCACACTAGAACTTTTAAAAAAGAGATGAGAAAAGGTTCGAACCCTTCTGAAATCGATATTATATCATTCAAAGTTAGAAATAATAGGGAGAGACCACCTTTTTACCTTTCTTATGAAAGATATTTGTCGTAGGGTTGTATTGAGGAAAAATGAGATCCGATTTCCGCCAATTCTTAATACTTAAAGTTTTTTTATTATATAAATGAATTAAAGCGTATTGGGGCATTTAAATGTCTTAGATAAAAAATTAAAATAAATAGGAAAAGCTAGAATTCAAAACCGCATTTCGTACATACATTTTTCTTCGCATAGGTGGGTTTTGGAATGTAACTTATGATCTTGGTTTTATCCTCTTCCTCCTTGATTGCGGCACCAGTAGCCCCGCAATTCGGGCAAATTTTTCGTTTGGTGTCCGTAAAGGATGTTCCCGATAAACCAGCACCCGAGGAAGATGTTCCAGAACTTGTGGAAGTTTGGGATGTTTGTCCTTGTGCTAAGCTTGATGGCATCACGGCTTTTGGTTCCTTTAATTCCTCAATCCGTTTATTTTTATAGTTAATTTCTTGGGTTAATTCTTCAATTTTGGACTGTAAAGGTGAGATTTGTTGCGTTAGAGACGCATTTTCTTGTTCCAATTGTTGGATTCTACCTTCAAGTTGGGGAATTTTGGATTCTAATGAAGTATTTTTCTCCTTAAGTTGATTTATCCGATTCTCAGAATCTTGCGTTTGCGACTGAAGTTGATTTACTTTATTTTTAAGCTGTTCTATTTGACTATCTCTCTCAATAAGTAAATTATTTAGATTATTATTTTGTTCTTGTAATTCTTGTAGGGTAGTTTCTTTTTGTTTTAATTGGGATTTTAGATTGTCAAATTCAGATTGAGAAGGGCCCGTTGGTTGAGAGGGCTGGGAGGTTTGAGTAGGTTGGGATGGTGCGGATTGAGATTGGCTTGGAGGTGATTCCATACGTGGCGGGGCCGATATTTCTTCAGCTTTAGGCGCCGAGGGAGTCGACATAGAGGATGGAGGTTTTGGAGGTGTAGGCGATGGTGTTTGAGTCGGGGGTGTGCTTGCCTCGGGTTCTCTACGAGGTGGCGGACTTGGAGGAGGCTTTATCTTAGGTGGTTCGATCTTTGGAGGGGGAATAGAAGGTCGTTGTATCTCTTCCTCTTCCTCTTCATTATTTCCTTCATTTTCGTATGACATGAGATATCCTCTTTATGATAATTAAAAAATCACTCTTTTAGATTTATAATATTATTAATATACTCAAACACATTTATAAAATTAATTTAAAAGTGGACAAAAAGATGGGGAAGATAAAAAAATAGGATGAAATTAAAAGCAGTGCCATGTGGTTGATAGATTATCCTTGATGTTAGGAATCAGTTTCTCGTTAATGTAATTCAATAGCTCCTTGTCCGATTTTCTCGGTTTTTCCTCTATTATTTTATCATATTCATTATTAAGCACTCTTAAACAGTTATGGACAGCTTTAGCTTGTTTATTAACCTCATATCCTCCTTCTAATGTTATTGATATCCGTCCATTAGCTACATTTTCCGCTAAATTCTTTATTTTTTTCAAATAATTAGCCGGTCCTTGAATTGTCCAGCCCATATTAGTTAGTCTATCCGTATAATGCGTATCAAACCCTGCGGAGATCAGAATAAACTCGGGCTTAAATTCAATTAGGATTGGCTCGATGATCTCATCAAAAAATGTCATAATTACATCCTCAGCAGCTCGAGGGGGCATAGGGTAATTTATAATGTTCCCTTTACCCTTATCAGAACCTATTTCTCCAGAAAAACCGCTTCCAGGATAAAGAGTCCTTCCATCTTGGTGTGAACTGAAAAAGACCACATCTCCGTTTTCAGATCCATTATAGAAGATGTCTTGTGTACCATTTCCGTGATGACAATCCCAGTCAATTATCGCCACCCTTTCAAAATCCTTTTCCCTAAAGAGATATTCAGTCGCAATGGCAACATTGTTGAAGATACAGAATCCAGCGCATTTATAGGAGTTCGAATGGTGTCCAGGAGGTCTGATGGCAGCAAAACAATTTCTTATTTCCCCTGAGAGTATTTTATCTACCGCATCTAAATTCCCGCCAACGGAATATAGCGCCGCCTCGTATGTTTTCGGTGAAACTAATGTATCCATATCTAAGCTTTGCACATTGCCGGTAGATTCTGCCCGTTCACTCATTCGCTTGACTTCATTTATTAAATTCTCAGTATGCACATACTTAATCTGATCTAATGTCGCTTTTCGAGGCTTCATTTGCAAGAAGTCGTCATTCTCTAAAATTCCTTGATCTTTGAGGAAATCCATAATCGCGATCAATCTGGTATGGGACTCGACATGGGTCCCAATACGGTGCTGGAGATATATGTCGTCATAAACGATTCCAGTAGTCATCTCTTAAATCCCTCTAATTCGAATAAAACTACTCATTTTCTATTATTTAGATTTAGTTATTTTTATATAAATATATAATTATTTGTTTAATAGAATAAA
>SHMW01000005.1:88144-104353 GCA_008080735.1 Promethearchaeota archaeon | reverse complement strand
AGTTTGAACAATCTGGCCGAATTACAAGACAAAAGCAACAACCAGACAATTAATAATATTCCTGATCTACAAAAACTAACCAGCTTAGAGAAACAAATAATTTATCGAAAATATTGGCGAAACAATACACATAGACAGTTAGCTGATTATTTTGGCAAATCAAACACAACTATACAGAACATACTTGAATCTGCTTTAAACAAATTAAAAGAGAATTAAAAAAAATGCCAGACATTACAAACACACAAGCAATAAAATTCTGTAATGAACAAATTAGACCATTAAGTGAGAAATTTAGAGCTTTGAAAGCTGAAGTTGATGCGACTCTGGTTGACTGGAACGGCGGGATCGGTACGACCATCGGCAGTTCGGCTGATGATTCGATTGCCGACGGCCGGGAGGCTGAGGGAATTTCGCGGTTGACCGCTGCTGACGTTGCGAATCTGGTCACGCAGTTGCAGGCGTATCAGACGCAGCTTGACCAAGCGGGCGTTGCGGACGTGATCAACAAGCCCTGTGTTCGGCCTTTGAGTGCGAGCTAAAAGATGGCGACGTATTACGTTCGACAATCCGGCGGCAGTGATTCCAACGCTGGCACCTCGTTCGCCGCTGGCTGGGCAACGATCCAGAAAGCCCTCGATGAATGTAACGCTGGTGTATTATCCGCCGGTGACGTTGTTGTAATCTGTGCGGACGGCACCCATTCTATCGCATCTGGATCGGCTCTTACGTCCGCCGGGTCCTTGGACGTGTTGTTTACGGGCGGCAATTCGACCGGTGGCATCGATGGCACGAGGGCAACGATTCAGGCCAGTAGCAGCGGCTGGTTTGGCATCGACCTATTGACGATCAATCATACCGGGCTTAGCTTTGCGAACCTTGTATTTGACGGAAACAGTTTAGCTTATCGTTGCGTCTATCTTGATTCATCCGCTGGCGACAACGGCTGGTCGCGGTGCAGGTTTACCGGTGCCGTTGGAAATGGCTTCGATGCGGATTACGAACCGGATCAAAATTTCAGCCATTGCCAATTTGACTTAAATGGGGGGAAAGGTCTTAGGGACCCAAGCAGGGCCATGTGTGTCGATTGCTTTTTCGATTCAAATGTTAATGACGGTGTTGATGGTGCTCAGGGACGCAACCGCTACATTAACTGTGTATTTTATAACAACGGGACAGGTGGAACTGGCTGTGGTGCACGAGCAAATTCCTATAGCTGTTTTGAAAACTGTACATTTGATTCGAATGAATCCGATGGCTTATGCGTCGGAACTGGGCCGGTTTGGGCGACTGATTGCCTGTTCACGAACAACGGCGAGTATGGAATGGATGGAGATGGACAAGTTGGGTATGCAATCCGGTGTGTTTTCGGTTCTGGCGATGATGCGAACACGTCGGGTGGATCAACCGACGTGACTGAGATCGATTGTTCAACGGGCACTGCGGCATACGATGACGCAGCAGGCGACGACTTCACACCGGGCAGTGGTGCCGGGGCAATAGACGCTGGCCAGCAACTTCCGTTCGAGAAAAACGGTTCCGTTACGTCCGATGCGGGTGCTGTTCAACGTTCTACCACAACAGGTGGCGGCGGTTTCGCTTCATTTATAAACACTGGATTTATCAGGAAAATATAAAATGGGTTTGGACATTGCAAAACAATCATTAAATTATGTTCTTAGATTCGGTGTAAGTGATACGGATGGTGCAGCTACAGATGCAGATTCTACACCATATGGTAGATTATTATTAGATGGCACTATAGATGCTGCAACTGTTAATATAATAGATGATGGAATTGGTGATTACTATGCAAGTGGAACTATACCAGCTAATGCTACAATTGGTTCTTTAGCACAATTACAAGTTAATGCTATTGTTGGTTCAACTTCTGGTGCATACACAACAATATGGCAAGGTAGAATTGTACCAGATAATATTTATGATTCATTCATACTTGGTACAGATTATCTAGAAACAGAACTTACAAATAGTAGTACAAGTGGCATATGGCAAACTAATTCTAGAACCTTAACAGGTACAAAACAAACATTTGATGACTTAAATGACTTATCACAAACTGACATTCTTTCAGATTCTACACCTTTTAATGGTAGTAATATTGATGCAAGTATAAGTTCACGAGCTACTAACTCTGGCGTGTGGAATGTTGGTTCTAGAACATTGACTGGCGTAGTTGATGCGAATATTACCGAAGTGTTTTCAAGCAGTGGCGTTGCAGCAGACATTAAAAATATGCTAGATGGAACTGGGGGAGTTACTATAACGCTACGGCAGCTAAAAGCTTCTTGTGACATTGCCGATGAAGGTGCGTTAGACCTAGAAAACACACATTTAAACGGTTATGGTTCTAGAAGCGTTGGCGGGCAGGTTGGCCAACTAAACCAGGCAACCGGAGCAATAGCTTACGGTCAATATAACATGACTTCTAACCTTGGTTATGGTCAATTCAATAGAGCTGCTAACGGAACTGCTGGGATGGCAATTGAAGGCTACGATTATGGAATTTACACCATAGGAACGAATTTTTATGGATTAAATGTTTATGGGGCAACAGAAGACGTTTATCTAGAATCAAGTAATAAAAGTCTGGCAAGTCTATTTTCAGAATTGAATGAACAGAATGTTACAACTTCTGGTAACTTAACAACTATATTAAATAAATTACCAGATTCATATATAGCCGGTTCTTCTTCATCTGAAGGAAAAGTTAATCTTTCTGACGATGAAAATATTTACCATTGCAATGTTCAAGTTAATTTTGATGATTCACAAACCAGGGACGAGTATACAGCCTTCTTTTATCAGAACTCAACACTAACCGAAGCTTCAGGCATGAGTATAACCGTTATGCAACGCGATGGATCAAGCTTGATTGATGGCCAATCTATGACGGAAATTGGATCAAGTAATGTTTATAAGTATGACACTACTTCGGCAGCCCAAAGAGTTCCCAGCGGGACTTCTGCATTAGTTACAATTTCGGGTTTAGTGTCCGGAAATTCTAATATATTCTCTACTTTAATTGGTAGAACATAAAATAATGAATCCAAGAATTATTGTATTATTAAGAAAAAAGCATGACACAACTTTAGGTTTGATTAAAACCGGATCTTTAGATGTTACTATATCTAAAATAATTACAGTCAGCAATACCAACATACTTAAAGGAATTGTATTTAATAATACTAATATAATTAATGGTATTACTATAAAGGCTACAGATTAATGTCTACTATACCACAAAATGTTGATTTACAATTTGTATTTGAAAATATAATGGCTAATACTAGTCCAACTACTATAGACTTAAGTACTCTTGATGATATTGTGCTGAGTGTGTCTAAAAATAATCCTAATAACGATCCTACATTAATAATTAAGTATAGTATAAGTCCAGGATCGTTCGATATAGATAATACTAATAAAACAATTACTATTACTGTTACGTCATCAGATATAGGTACAGATTCTGGTCAATATTATGTAAACTTGTGGCTAGTTGAAAACAGTAGATATATTACTCATTTATCTAAACCTTTTTATATAGAGAATTCTGTAGCTTATACTGCCTAATTAATAGGAGTTTGATTTATGGCTTGGCAAACCGTCATGACAACAATGGTTAGGCATTTAATTAACGATTTATCGTCTACCAAGGATTATGAAGATGCTAGAATACAAGAAGGATTGGTAGTTGCTGGCATTATTGTATCACAGGATTATGATTATACTTATAGTTATACTTTTGATGTTGACAATGTGTCTATTAGTCCAGATCCAGTTTCTAATTCAGACTATCCAACAATTGCACTAATTACGTTGAAAGCTGCGTGTATATTAGATATAGGTAAATATAGAGATGCTGCTGGAGATGGAATATCTGTAAAAGATGGCGATACACAAATTGACTTAAGTAAATCTTTTGCTGGTTATCGTGACATTATTAAAAGCGGGCCATGTAGTTCATACCAAAAATTATTAGATAAAGTTGCCACAAAACGAAGTATGAACGCTGGGACAGCAGTTCTAACCCCACTGACTCATGAAGACTATTCTCTTACCGGTCAGGATTATTTATCCAGAAGATCAACTACACAATTTTTTGATTCTTTTGTCTCATGGTAAATTATACTAATCTTAAAAATAAATATTATGATAAGATTTCCGAACTTATAAATAATCTCGGGAAACCAGTGACTTTATATTTTAAGTCTACTATTACAAATGTAAATTCAGAATTTAACGATCCAATACACGATCGTTCGTTGCGAAAACCTAGTTATAAATCTACATCTACTAATAATTCTCCAACGGAAGTTGAAAACACATCGAGCATTACGGCATTAATACAATATAATCCTAGTGATTTTCAAGATTTTGGAATTAATGTCAATAAAAACAGAGGTGTTGTTAGACTAAAAAGTTTTCTAGAAACTTTAGATGATATAAAAAGATGTGATTATATGATTCCTAATTCAGATTTATCTGGTGTTTATTCTAAGTATAGACTGATTCGTGAGCCACAACCACAAGGTCTTGGCGAAAGCAAGTTTATTATTAGTTATTGGGAAAGAATATAATGGTTCAAATAGGACGTGTGACTGAAGTAAAAACCAGTAGAAGTCTAATAAATGCTGTTCAGAAACTTGCAGTTAATACTATATCCAACAGATTAAACAAAGCTATCAGTGATGTTGATAGTGTAATTCAGCCAATTGTTGACAAAACTGTTAGACGACATCCGATTATTCGCAGCATATTAGGGCAAAGAACGCCAAGTTTAGCTGCTGAATTTGGACTAAGACCTCAACATGCTAATAATGCAGTTGAAACCATAGTTGAAATGTTTAAGCGGTATTCTACATCTGATGTGGTGGACGTGCAAACACCAACAGGTAGTAGGTTTTTAGCTAGTTTAACTGTTAGGGTGTTAATTGACTCAGATGCTATCTTAGACGAACTATCTTCTTTGACAGATACTGAACCATTTGCCTATGATAGTGTTAATGGAAAAAGTGACGTTCGTCGTATTAGATGGTTGGATCTTTTATTAGATTTAGATAACAAACAACTAGATAAGTATTTTCCAGATATTGAAACTGGTGAATTTGGCATATCTTTTAAAGAGGAATTAGTAGCGAATGCGGATAGCAGAAGTAGACAAGCTATTATGACCACACGCCGACAGTTTGCGGAAAGGTTTCCTTACCGAATACCAAAAGACTATATATCAACAGATAATAATAATCTTATTGATTCAATAGTTAGAAACGAAGAATTACGTAAAACTATGAACGAGGCTGTTTCAAAAACATTAATAAAACGTCTTAGAACACCAGTTAGGAAACGTTAATGGCAGTTTTAAAAGGCACCAATGAATTTTATGATTATGATTTAAATGATATGCTAGCCTACAACATTAAGACTTGGCTAGAATATGGTTTATTGGAAGATGGTGCGTATACTAACATTACATTTGATTCTCCCGTATCTGGATATACTTATTTACAAAAAACTTTCGATCCCAGATATGGTGGCGATGGACGTGTATATGAAGGTTTGGGTGCGTCTTGGGTTTGGGAAAGTGGTATTACAACAAAATCTACTATCGATAATCCAATCTCTATATCTGGTATATATATAGATAGTGTATTTTATCCTACTTCAACAACTGGAACTAATGCTTTTAATATTGATTACGCTAATGGTCGTGTAATATTTGACAATACTGTTACCGGAACCGTACAGTGTGAGTACACATTAAGAGATATTGAAATTTACTTAGCAGATAGTCCACAATGGAAAACAATAACAGATAGATATTTTGAAAGATACAATACTATAGGTACTTCTCAACCATCTGGCTTAGCTGACACATTAAAGGAAGACAGGGTGTGGTTGCCAAGTGTTTATGTAGAAGTGCGTGATCGTACTAATGAAGGGTTGCAACTGGGTGGTGGAGAATACAACAATTGTCAATTATTTTATCATATTTTTTCAGACAGACCATTTGCTGCAAATAAGTTGTCTGATATATTAAATAATCAGTTTCAAAAACGTCTTAAGTTGTTTAACACTAATACTATACCATTTCCATTAAATTATAATGGAACTTTGTCTAGTGGTGCATTGACATATCCAGATTTGTCTGATAGAAACGGCAATTATTTCTGGACATACGCATATATTGAAAATAGTGCAGGTGGTCCTATCGATAATATTTTTGGATTATATAGAGCCGAAGTTCGCCAAACCTTTGTAATATCGAGGTATTTAAGTACTTATTAACTTCCTCAGATTGTATAATATTTAAGACAGACTAGATTTAATCACGGAGATCCATTATGTCAGCTAATAGAGTTCATTATGCCACTCAATTAGTTGCTCTAGGCGAGTATTCTACTGGCTCTGGCACAGAAGTTCATGGTGTACAGAGTGTGTCTACAAATACTTCTTTTAACTTAGAGCAGGTTACTGAGCTTGGTCAATTAGAAATTTATGAAAATATTGAAAATTTGCCAGATGTTGAGGTAACTATCGAAAAGGTTTTAGATGGGTATCCTCTTATATGGCATTTAGCTACACCAACTGCTAGTAGCAACAAATTAGTTAATCGGTCAAATTTAAGAACCGATATGCTGTTGAATATATACGATGACGATCAGTCTAATGCATCTGGTACACCATTAACACAAGTCTATTGTTCTGGTTTGTACACCAACTCTCTTAACTATACATTACCTGTGGATGGTAACTCGACAGAGAGTGTAACCTTTGTTGGTAATGATAAAGTCTGGCGTAGTTCGTCGTTTGTTAATCTTACTGGATTTGACGGAACAGATTCACCTGCGTCTGGTGTTCAACGTCGCCAAGATGTCATCATGGGCGTCAGCGGCACAGCTTCAGTTTGGCCAACACTTATACCGGGTATGCAGACCATTAATGGTTCTGGATATAACCCAGATAACACTGGTGAATATAGTGCCCACGTTCAAGATGTAACAATTTCTGTCAACTTTAATCGTGATGATTTGTTTGAACTCGGCAGAAAGAATCCATACTATCGTTATGCAAACTTTCCAATCGCAGTTGATTGTACAATTAACACATCACCGGGTGGAACCACTCCGGGTGATTTTGTTAATGCCAGAAGTGATGTGGATAATCTTACTGACGAACCAATTTTAATTAAACTTGAAGATAGTACTACGTTTAATTTGGGGACGAAGAATAAATTGCAAACCATTAGTCAGACTGGTGGCGATGCTGGCGGTGGCGTTATGACAGTATCGTATTCATTCCAGAATCTAAATGCGTTAGAAATTTCGCAAAACTCTGATCCGGCTGGTTTGTAAATGAATAAGCATACCATGTTGTAAAAGACTTGGTATGCATTGCAGAGGATAATCAACAGGATTTAAGACGGTGGATTTAAACGAAAGAGCACGATTAGTGCGGAGAATCTCAAATGGAAAATTGCGTATTGATTTTCAGTACAATCATCAAGATATTTCCGCTATTGTTGCCGATCCAACTCTTGAATTGCTAGCGGAATCTGATTATATATATACTTATAACTACAGAAAATGCCGGGATAATGGTATCCTTAGTGTTTCTGAATCGATTGATCTGTTAAAAGAACAGGGTCGTTGGACAGATGAAGACGAAAATAGATTAGAAATATTTAAAAATGAATATAAGAAATTACAAGACAGATTACCAAATTTAAAATTTCACAAAAAACGTAAGCGTGCAATTAATGACATTTTGACTAAGATTAATGTTGAAATTGAACGTTTATATAATAAAAAACATGCTTTTGATCATCAAACTGCCGAATCTATAGCAGATCGTGCTAAAAGACGGTTCATTATATCTAAAAATACTAATATTTTAACACCAAATATAGACCTAAAACCATCTCTTATAGATACTTTGGTTGTATGTTATTATAGAGATAATGCTATATCTGAAAAAGATATACGGTTAATATCTAGGACAGATCCGTGGCGACTATATTGGGTAGTTGCAAAAGAGACAGGCACATCATTATTTAACTACGCTGCTACGGAGATGACAGAACTCCAGTATAATTTATGCTTTTGGTCTAAAATATATGACTTTGCTTTTGATAGTACAAATAAGCCAAGTGATTCTGTTATTGATAACGATACAGAATTTGACGCTTGGTATGAATTAGAGATAAATAGATTAAAAAAGGAGCAAAACCATCAGCAAGATAATACTATAAGCAATAAGTCAAATAAGTTAGTATTGTCAAATGAAAAATTTATTATGTGTGATGAAGAAAGTATAGATGAGGTTAGAAAGTTAAATAGTTCTGTCGCAGAATATTATAAAAAACGTCGGTCTGATGTTATTAACGAAAAAGGCACTTGTGGTGACTTGGACTTCGGAGATGTTAAGCAAGAACTAAGATTAGGAGTTAATAGACAAAATGCCAAGTAAATACGAAAACGAAGAGATGAAAGCTAAGTATTTAGAGCGGTTAAAGAAGATTATGAATAAAAAGTTCGAAACAGTAATTATCCATCCTCTTTCAGAATTTGAACAGTATTTTGGTTTTATTTGGGGACATGGTAAGACTGATGATAAATTAACTGATAACGAACGCGAAATGCGTAAACGATGGCAAGAATGCAGAGCTAATATACTTAATTATGGGCATCGTAAGCGATCAAACGCTATGAAAGAATTAGATATGCATACTGTGGTTTGGAATAGATACCAGACAGTTTTTAAATTTGATCAAGGATAAAAGATATGAATAATGAATTCACTGTTAAAGACAATCAAGATAAAGAAATTAAATTAATGGTAAAAAATATAACAGCACAAGAGCTATCAGATGCTGATATGTACTATGCTGGTCGTGTTGCAGAAATCTTGCGTAATAACAAACAAAAGCTATTAGTTAGATCTCAGGTTGATGATTATTTGAAAGAAAGTGGTATTTGGACAGAAAAAGATGAAAAAGCAATTTCAGATATTCAAAATACAATTAATGAAAAACTAAACATACTACGCAAGGGTGGAATTTCAAAGCAATCTGGTAGAAATATAACCATTGAAGTTACCAAACTGCGTAGTAAAATAGTTGAGATTATGCGTAAACGTCAAACTTTCGATGACTCTACTATAGAATCTATTGCTGAACGTGATAGAAAAGATTATATAATACACACTTGTATTGTTGATCCTGATACTGGAGAAAAATATTGGGAAACCATTGATGATTTAAAAAATGATAAATTAACTGATATTTATGCTAAATCGTCTGATATGGTCGACAGGGTTATTTTTGATTTTGATCCAGATTTTGAAAACAAATTACCAGAAGTGAAGTGGCTGAAGAAATACAAATTTGTTGACGACAACCTACGATATATCGATCCTAATACTGGTGAGCATGTAGATGAATTTGGGAATCCTTTAGACGAAAGCGAAGCTTTAAATGCTTTATCTAATATTATTGGTGATATAGAACCAGAAAAACCTTATACTGAAGATTGTGTTAAAACTAAAAAATCAACAAAAAAGAAAAGTAAGTAATGGCCAAAAAAGACGGCGAACTTCGTATTGGTATTAATATTGCGAACCCAAAGGGTTTGCGTCAATCTGTTGAGAGAAGTCTTAAACAGTTATCTGTTACTATCAATACTTCAAAAATACAAAGAGATCTGAAGAAAGTTAAGCTTCGTCCTCAGATTGATGTAAAAGATATTGAAAAAGTATTAAGTCGTCGCAAGATTAAAATTGATTCTGCTAATTTTAAATTTGGTGCGAATAGTCAAAGGTCTGCACGTGAATTTATACAAAAGGCTCAGGCATATTTTAATAGACGAAAGCCTATATCTGTTAGAGTAGCTTTTACTAGTGGAACACGAGCAGGTGCTGTTGGCCCAGCCGCATCAAGTTTGCAAGAACCAATTAAAGAAGCTAATCGTGTACAAAAAGATGCCGCTCGTGCAACAAGACAATCTACACAATCTGTTCGTAGATTTGCTTCTGCTCATCGTGAAGCATCAGAGTCAGTAGATAATTTCGCATCTCGCATTGGTTTTAGTACAACTAGATTGGCAGCATATTTAATTCCAGCTACCACTATATTTCAAGTTAGTAGGGCTTTTAACATTGCTGCTGAATCTGTTAAAAACATTAATACTGAAATTACTAGACTAACGCAAGTTCTTGGTGGTAATGCAGAAACGGCACGAAATATTGCTAGACAAACATTTGAAATAGCACAAAACTTTGGTGCTTCTGGAGAAGAATTATTTGCAATCACCACCAGATTAGCTCAGTCCGGTGAGAAATTTAGCGAACAATCTGATTTGCTTGATGCCGTGTCTGCTCTAGCACAATCAGATTTAGCAGCAACTTTTGATGATATCGAATCTACGACGACTGGTGTTATTGCAGTTTTAAACCAATTTAACTTAACGGGTTCTGACACTATAAGGGTGTTAGATATAGCCAACGAACTGTCGAAAAATTTTGCCTTTGAAGCTGGCAATCTTTTTACCGCTGTTCAACGTGGTGGTGCTGCATTCCGTGCGGCAGGAGGCTCCTTAGAAGAATTTGCCGCTTTAGTTGCTGCCATTAGACAAGTGACTCGTTTAGATACAACAACAATTGCTACGTCTATTAACACTCTTTCATTAAGACTTTTACGTCCTGATGTTGTTGAATTTACCGACCGATTAACAGGTGGTAGAACTAGAGATGCTGAGGGCCAACTCAAAGGTATAGCTAGTAGGCTCAGAGAAATTGCCGAAGTTTCTAATAATTTAAATCCAGAGCAATTTGGTCGTTTGGTTGAAAACATATCTGGAGTACGCCAAGGTAAAGTTTTTGTACCGATAATTCAGAATTTTCAACAATTTGAACGTGCTTTGGATATATCTTTAACAAAAGGTCCGGGATCTATACAACGCGATGCTGTTATTGGACTTCAAAGAATAGATAAACAGTTGCAGATAATTGCTACTAGATTTCAGGATGTGTTTAGGCAATTGGCAGAAGATCCTGCTATAGCTAGACTGGTACAGGATTTTGGTGCATTAACAAGTGTTGTATCCGGTACACTCTCAGCATTACAACCATTACTACCAACATTGCTTAAATTTGCTGGCATTAAATTGTTTACGGGAACAGTACGTAATTTACCAAGCTTTGCCGCTGGACTACAACTATATCGACCCGGTGCCTTTAGAGGTACTAGCGTACCCGGAACAGGTGGATCGGTGTCAGAATCCGTACCAAGATCTCAACAAGCTTTAGTTAGCAGTGTTCGTAGTAATACACAAGCTGTTAATACTAACACCGCAGCAGTTCAAGAAAATAATAGACAAAATATTATTAGAGCTACCAGACAAGGTGCTACTGGTGTGGCAACTAGTACCGAAAGTTTAGCACAAAGAGCAATTCTTTTTAATCCACGTGGACTAACAGCTTCTATTGCAACCCAAGGTCGATCACAAGGTTTAACACTCGATCAATCGATAAGAGAATTTAGACAAAGACGACGCAATCAAGGTATATTTCGTGCGGAATTAGAATTACAGCGAGCTTCAGGAGCATTAGCACAAGCTCGAACACAACGTGGAATAGCACTAGCGGCACAACCAAATATTAGGGCTAATATTGCTGCAAGATCTGCTGCTTTGCAACGTCGTCCATCAGGAGGCCGTGTATTTCCTGAAAACTTTTTGATCAATAGCGTGTCGTTAGCCAGAAGTCAAAGACAACTTAGAAGATTGCCTAGATTTTTACGTCGTAATTCTGAATCAATACAAAGGTTAACAAGAGCACAAGATGCTGCCGCACAATCTTTAAGAAGAGAACGATCTGTTAGAGATCGTGCTATATTGCGTGCTCAAAATATTGCTCGTATTCGTCGTGAAAGAACGGGTATTGGAGGTAGAATTGGCCGTTTTACAGGTGGTTTATCCAGAGGTGTACAAAGAATATCTCCAGAAATTGGATTGTTTTTGTCTAGCCTTGTGTTTGATCAACTTGCAACAGTATTTTCCAGACAACCAAGGGCGGAATTCAACCAAAGAAGTATAAGGGCAGAAGATCTTGAACGAATTATATCTGCTAGAAGACGACAATCTGGTTCAGTCGGAAGTTTCTCAGGGGCTGCTACTGGTGCTATATTTGGTGGCACTATTGGTAGTGCGATTGCACCAGGCCCAGGAACATTGGCTGGAGCAGGTATTGGTGCAGCTATTGGTGCTGTATCTGCCGGTATCTTAAATAGTGGCCAAGAACTTGAAAGATCATTAAATGAACTGGTTACTATAGCTGGAAGTTTAGATATAGATAGATTTGATGACTTTGGACAAATTTTTAAAACTATATTTGAAGAAACCGGTGGAAATTTAGAGGAATTAACACGTACGCAAATTAATACTTTGACTGGTATTAGTAGGCGTCAAGCTGTACAAATTACTACTGCTATACCTGGTGTAAACGATATACAGCTAAGATCAGCCATAAGATCTAAATTAATAGAAGCTGTTGTTAATGCTGGAGTTCCATTAGAAGAAGTTTTTGGACAAATTGCCGGTTTGACAGAACGTGCTTTCGTAGAATCACAGCAAGCACGCAATAAAATTATCGACGCTAATAGAGCAATTGCCGAAAATTTATTAACTTTTAACAGAAATTTCAGAGGATTCTTATTTTCTTTTGAACAACAGACTGAACAGTTAAATCTTAGAAATGAAGCACAAAGATTTGTACTTAATATTCAATCTGAATTTATATCTTCTCTAAGCGGAAATGTTGGAACAATTGATTTACCAGATAAAATATTAGATATAATTGTTGGAAGTATATCTTCTGTAAGATCTACTAATATTAGAGAGATTCAAGGAACTATTGGTAGATTCTCTGGTGGTATTGGTAACGACAGGATAATAGCCGAATTTATTGCTATACAAAATGAATTAACAAATATATTATCTTCTGTACAAAATAGAATATCTGGTGGTCAAATAACTCAAGAATCTGCTGAACAACTTTCTCTGAGTATATCAAGAGCTTTAAGAGATCAATTTAATAGGTCTAGTTTGTCTGATGAAGCCAGTAATTTAATTCAAACCGTGTCAGAAAATATACAACAATCGTTTAAACAAAATCCTGATTTGTTATCAAAAGACGTTGGATCTGTTGTTCGATCTCTAGTTGATGGACTTAATACTGAAAATATAATTAGATCAAGAGTTTCAGCTAGTTTTGAAAATCTAAATAATCAAATAAAAGAAATTAATATTTCATATGAAAGACAAAAGGCTTTATTAGAATCTTCTAATGCGGCTAGAAGTGCTTTTATCGAACTTGAGCGTTCTAGAATTAGTCGACAACAAGGTTTTGGTGCTGGCGTCAGACAAATAGAAGGTGGAAGATCTAGAATATTAGGGCTTATTGGACAACCTGATTTAATTGGATCTGCTTTTGATTTACTGCAAGCACGAAGTAGATTGGCCAATACAAGAGCAGGAACTTCTCCGGAATCTCAGAGAGATCGTGTTATAGCTTTAAGCAACCTAAGGGAATCGCAAGATGCTTTTAATATTGCTTTGCAACAATCCGGTGATTTAGTTAATGAACTTAATCAGCGATTTAACAATCTTTCTCAAGAGTTGCAGAAAGAAATATCTCAACGTCAAAGATTATCTACTACACCAACAAGTGATATAAGACGGGCGGAAGTTATCATACAATCTGAATTCAATAGATTTAGACAATTGTTTGTACAAGGCCCACTACGTGGTGTTACTTCTGCTGGACAACTGCCGCAATTGGACCCAGGTGTGTTGAACAATCTTATCGATAGGTTTAGGACAATTAACCCATCTATATTACAGGAAATACAAAGGGGTGGGGAATTATTTGGAAATATTCCTATTGGTCAAGGGGTTACTGCACAATCGTTTGCAGATATCGCAACAGCTTTACGCGGTGCTGGTTTAAATATTTTTGGTGGACAGGCTGGTTTAGCTACTTCAGGATTGTCTGATGCAGTAAACAGAACTGGAAATCAAATTGATCGTCTGCTTAGCGAACAAGCAAAGATACAAGGAATACTAACTAACAATTTGGGTAGGCTTAGTGATTCTCTAGATAATTTTGGTCAAAATGACTTACCATCTTTCGAAAGATTGATTGGACCAATAAATATATTATCTGATTCTTTAATTAGCAACACAAATAGTATTAATAATTTAACTAGAAACATTAATAATATATCTGGAAACTCAACTAATACTAATGTTGATGTAAATGTTAATGTTGAAGATAATGGTCAAAATAACCAGACTGTTAATCGACAAGTTGTGCTTGGAACAATTGAAGCACTTAAATCGCAACTTAATCCGGCTGATGCTACTGACAGAGCATTGCAGCGTATTTTAGACGGTGCTTATCGAGATGCAAAGAACACCAAGCCATTAACGTTACAAGAGCAAGTTGTTAGACAGGGAGGATTTTAATGCCAGTTAGTTATACACCTAGCGGCGGGACTGAATCTTATTTAATACCTGCTCCATTTGTTAGTTGGTCAAAAACAAATGTTCGTGGTTCAGATGGTATTATTTTACATCCTGAATATAATTTTACATTAACTGGAACCATTGTTAATGTTGGCAAAACCTTGGATTCTACTGGTGCAAGTGGATACCCAGGAAATGACATGAATGGTGTGTTAAATGAACAAACGAGAATACGAAATTTATTCACCGATGGTGGGTTATTAAAAATTGATGCACCAAGCACCAGCGGACACCCTTTGTTAGCATATTGCCAAGTAGATAATGTTGGATTTTCTCCTGGTACTTGGACCAATAGAAATGAATATACCGTTAGTCTTAAGTCATTTGCTGTAAGCGGTGAGTCTATTACAGAACTTGCTGGAACTAGTGAGAATTGGTCTTTAAATGAACAACAAAATGGCACATACAACATAACGCATACATTAGAAGCGGTGGGTAAACATCGTTATTCCGACACAGGTTCTAACGATGCGTTGCGTGTCGCCAGAGACTGGTGTTATGATCATGCTTATGTTGTTCAGAGCGGCATTCTAATTGCTACTACTGCCTCTGGAACAAATGACTTATTTAATCCTGATAATTTCTTATCTCCTATTGTAGAACATAGTGATCAAATAAATTTAACAACTGTAGATGTTCAAGATTGGTTTCATATATTATTAAATCAGTATGGCGATCTTGAAGATCAGATAGGAGTTTCTGGTCTTAATAATTTTTATAATTATCAATTATCAGAAAATGTTGATCCCGAATCTTATACATGGGGACTAACCGAAAATTTTGTATATAATCCAAATGGTAACACTAGAGAAGAATGGGAGTTAACCGAATCTTTTGATGCTAATAATCAAAATCAAAGACAAATTACACTTACTGGAACTATATTTGGATATGAAGATCGTATAACAGAAACAAGCGGTGCTTTGTCTAATGCTGAAAGTGAATGGGAAATTGTTCAAAATAAACTTTATAGTAGGGCACAACAGTTTTCCTCTTCTGGGATAACTATTAATAGCAACCCAGTTTCTAAGACTGTTACAAAAGATATGACTAATGGTTTAGTTAGATATTCTTGGGGCTTTCTAGCTTATCTTGGTCAAATTATTTCTGATGCATTAAATGAAGAAATATCAATTGTTGATACAGCTCCTACAGATGTGATAGCGTTGATTAATGTTCCTGGTAGAGTTTCTGGTCCAGTTGTGCAGTACATGGAGACTAAAACCACACCAGAACGTCAATTGTCTATAGATCTGCTAATGAATCCTTTGTCTTCAGGGATAACATCGTCTTCTTTAGCTTCTCAGTATTTTAATAAACCAGATGTATCTTCTATTATTAATGCTGTTAAACCAAACGCTGGATATTATTATATTTCACAAGACACAGAGTCGTGGAATCCTATTAATAGAAATTATTCTAGAAATGTAACTTGGGTTATAGAGCCTAGTGGTATAACTGAAGCAAGTAGTACAGGTATTTTCCCAGATGGAATGCAAACAACTTATAATAATACTAATGGATAAAAATTATGCCAATTTTAACTCAAAATATTACTGGACCTAGAAATAATATTAATGGATATGTTGGTATTGACTCTAAT